>JAEDDW010000045.1 GCA_016293645.1 Treponema sp.
TAAACGCAGAAATCCGCAACCACCCAATCGAAGTTGTAGGAAGAAAATTGCGTGCCTATATGACCGCAATGAAACCTATTGTTGGTTAAATAATACGTCGAGTCAAGGCACGCTAACGCTTAAAGCCTTGACTTCGCCGTTTTTAGGGTTTGTAATAAACCCTAAATCAGCACCAACTCGCAAGAGTTGGTGTACACAAATGCAAAAAAAGGGGCTGTCCCAAAAGTAATTTCAGGGTGGTTGAGCTTAGTCGAAACCACCACATATAGCGGTATCGGGCATTTCGACATTGCGGCTTTATGGAAGCTCCGCCGCCATATACAATGACCCTGCCATGAATACTTATTGGACAGCCCCTTTTTTTATCGTCATCGCGAGGAGTCCTGCGACGAAGCGATCCACACACGCCTTGCTTTACTGGCATGTGGATTGCTTCGCCGTTGCGGCTCGCAATGACGAAGGTAGGACTAGCAGTTCAATAGACGGAAAATCTTTCCTTCAGAAAATCTTGTAAGAATACCACAAACTGCAGATGTAAATGGAATAATTGCAAGAACAACACTTACAATCCAAGGAAGTCCGAAATAATCCTTTGACTTTGCCATAAAATAACCCCCATATAGCAACAAATCGTTACATATATTTTGATGCAAAAATTCCAATTTTCAATGCTAAAATCCGCCAATTCAGATATAATGTTTTCATGCCAATAACTACAAAACCTATAAAGTTTATTTACACCCAAAATATTGCAATCAAGGGGACAGACCTCTTGCTGACTATGGACGGTAACTTGCCTACCTCAAAAGACATGGAATCCCTTTGCCCCATTGCCCTGGACTGGTTTTCAGAGGATTTATACGGTTATAGTGCCTTATTATTGAAAGAAGAAGCTGAAATTCCGGTAGGATTTGGGGTCTGTCCCCTCCGTCAGTTATTCTGGGACAAACCAGACCTTACTTTCATTGCAGCTCGTGCAAAAAGCCTGCTTTCACAGCGCCAGATGTACAGGTTCTGTCCGACATGCGGAACAAAACTTGAAGACGACAAAACCGAAACTGCCCTTTTCTGCCCGACATGCAAAATAAAGTTCTTTCCACGCATAGAGCCTGCCACCATCACATTGATTTCCCGCGGCGATGAAATTCTCCTTGCCCGAGGGAAACGCGGTACATACAGAAAATTCGCATGCATTTCAGGCTTCGTTGAACAGGGAGAAACCCTTGAAGAATGTGTTGCACGCGAAGTAAAGGAGGAAACAAACCTTGACGTAAAGAACATAAAATATGTTGGCAGCCGTGCATGGCCTTTTCCAGACCAGCTGATGCTTGAGTTTACGGCAGACTACGCAGGTGGAGAACTGAAGATCCAGGAAGATGAACTGGAAGAAGCAAAATGGTTCCGTCGGGACCAGCTGCCACCTTTGGATCAACTGCCGGCCCCAGGTTCAAGCGCATACAACCTGATTTTTTGTAATGCAAATAATTAGAAAAAGCATTATACTGTTTACAACAATTTATGGAGAACAATATGGAACAGAATCTTATGAAGCTTCAGAACGGAAGCGACGTACGCGGAATTGCCCTTGAAGGCGTTGCTGATGAACACGTAAACCTTACAGAAAACGCATGCAACAGAATCGGCCAGGCATTTGCAATCTGGCTTTCAAAAAAATGCGGAAAGAGTATTACAGACCTTAAAATCGGAATCGGACGTGATGCACGCGTTACAGGTCCAGCCCTTCTCAAGGCAACAGCAGCAGGTATGGCATCAACAGGTGCAAAAGTTTATGACTGCGGTCTTGCAACAACACCAGCCATGTTCATGTCAACAGTTTTCGACCAGACAAAATATGACGGTTCTGCAATGCTTACAGCAAGTCATCTTCCGTTCAACAGAAACGGAATAAAGTTCTTTGATGTAAACGGCGGTCTTGAACACGACGACATCACAGATGTTCTTGCAATCGCACAGGAAAAAACAGAAAGCGGAGCAGCTGACTTTGCAGGTTCTTATACCCTTCTTGAAACTTACGCCGCACACCTTAAGAACACAATCGCAAAGGAACTTGATGCAAAAGACGGAGACAGGCCACTCTCAGGTCTCCACATCGTAGTTGATGCAGGCAACGGTGACGGCGGATTCTTCGTAGACAAGATTCTTCAGCCTCTCGGTGCAGACACAACAGGAAGCGCTTTCCTCGAGCCAGACGGAATGTTCCCTAACCATATTCCAAACCCAGAAAACAAGGATGCAATGAAGGCAATCCAAAATGCAACAACAAGCAGCAAGGCTGACCTTGGACTTATTTTTGATACAGATGTTGACCGCATGAGCGCCGTATTCAGCGACGGAACAGAAGTAAACCGCGACAGCATCATCGCCCTCTTCTCTGCAATTCTTGCTCCTTCTTTCCCAGGAAGCACAATCATCACGGACAGCGTAACAAGCGACCGCCTTACATACTTCCTTGAAAAGAAACTTGGACTCAAGCACCTTCGCTACATGCGCGGATACAAGAATGTAATCAACAAGTGCATCGAGCTCAACTCAAAGGGAGAAGTTTCTCCACTCGCAATGGAAACATCTGGACACGGTGCCCTCAAGGACAACTACTACCTTGATGACGGCTCATTCCTTGCAGTAAAACTTATCGTAGCCCTTGCTAAGGCAAAGAAGGAAAACAAAAAGATTGAAGATCTTATTGGAGATCTTCCGGCCGCCGGTGTTGAAGGAGAATACAGATTCAAAATCAAGGCCGAAGATTTCAAGGCTTACGGAAAGAAGGTACTTGAAACTTTCAAGAAGCGTGCAGAAGAAAAGAATTTCGACATGCCTGAAAGCTTTGAAGGAATCCGCATTTCATTCCATGACGCAAATGCAGAAGGCTGGATGCTCTTAAGACTTTCACTTCACGATCCTGTGATGCCTCTCAATGTAGAAGGCAAGACACAGAAGGACAAGGATGCAATCATCGCCTATGCAAAAGAAATGATCGCAGGTTTTGACCAGCTTGATGTAAGCTGCCTTAACTAATTGGGATTGCCGCGCTCCGCTCGCAATGACGATACCCATAGCCGCCTGAAACGTCATTGCGAGAAACGCATACCCTGCTTCGTCATTGCGAGGAACGCGTTGACATTTCGTCATTGCGAGGAACGCAGTGACGATACCCATAAGCCGCCTGTAACGTCATTGCAGGAAATCCATGCCCTGCTTCGTCATTGCAATGAACGCGTTGACATTTCGTCATTGCGAGGAACGCAGTGACGATACCCATAAGCCGCCTGTAACGTCATTGCAGGAAATCCATGCCCTGCTTCGTCATTGCAATGAACGCGTTGACATTTCGTCATTGCGAGGAACGCAGTGACGAAGCAATCCATCAACCAACATAGAAACCGTCGATGTCAACTTCGCTTGATGCGGCGGCTTTTACTTTTACAACAGCCCCCGGGACGATTTTCTTCACGGCATTCCTGTCGTCAAGGTCGTAACGGATCACGACATTTCCGTCAACTTCAGGAGCTTCAAACCAGGCACGACCAATGGCGAGTCCTTCATCAGTTCCCTCAAGATTCTGGACGATTTCTTCTACAAGAACATCATAAATCTTTCCGACACGCTTTCTCAAAAGGCTCTGCGTAATTTCATGCTGAATTGCAGACAGGTCATTTGCACGAGCCACCGCAGTCCTGTGGGCAACCTGACCTTTCATCTTGTAGGCCGGAGTATCATCTTCCTTGCTGTAGTCAAAGCATCCAGACCAGTCGCTCTTTATCGTCTCAAGGAACTTCTTTGTATTTTCAGCATTCTCTTCCTTTTCTCCCGGGAAACCAGTAAGGAAAGTTGTGCGTATGCAGCTTTCAGGAAGTTCCTTTCTGATTGTCCTGACAAGTTTTGCATAGCTCTTGAAAGATCCCTTACGGTTCATGGCATGAATGATTTCGTCATCACCGCTCTGGAACGGAATGTCAAAATACGGAAGGATCCTCTCATCTTTCTTGATAAGCTCAAGAACATTGGTATCAAAGTGGTCAGGGTGAATGTAAAGAAGACGAACCCAGAACTTTCCCTTTATCTTTGAGATCTTTTCAACCAAAGCATACAATGGTGTTGGACCGTTGTTCGAAGTAAAATCCTTTTCATCGACAAGAGGTTTTTTAAGATCCTGGTACATGACCGTATGCCAGTCTTTTCTACCAAACTTTCCCTTGTCTTCAATTCCACAACCATAGGCTGCAAGATCCTGACCGATAAGGTTGATTTCAAAAATGCCTTTCTTTAAAAGAGCCTTTATTTCAGCAATAACTTCATCAACTGGACGGGAACGAAGCCTTCCGCGGATCAATGGAATGGCGCAGAATGAACAGCAGTTGTCACATCCTTCCGTGATCTTAACAAAAGCACTTCCCTTGTATGAAAGAAGATTGGTTCTCTCTCCGCAGAAAACACCTTTCTGCTCGGCCTTAAGAACCGGACGCTTCTTTGACTTTGAGAAAACATTCTTTACGGCTTTATCAAGCAATGAAAGATCACCGTTTCCAACAATTCCGTCTGCTTCAGGAAGATCTTTTTCAAAAACTTCAGCATAACGTTCTGCAAGACAGCCTGCAAGAATTATTTTCTTTTCAGGATAAGCACTACGGGCATCAAGCAAAGAATCAAGACTTTCTTTTTTCGCGCTCTCAATGAATCCGCATGAATTGACGATTATCAAATCTGCATCGTCGGCACTCTCAACCCGAACATAACCTAAGGCCTCAAGACGGGAAATAATAAGTTCACCATCAACCTGGTTTTTGGCACACCCATGCTGGTCAAGAAAAAATGTCTTTGCTTTTGCCATATTGTTTCTCCAATAAAAAAGGACCCTCAATAGGTTTAAGGGTCCCGTCGAAATCTTAAAAAAAATACTAATCAAGTTCGATGAGGACAAGACGATACTTGCCGTCACTGTCACGAACCCATTTGATGTCCTCGGCTTTAACTTCACCGGCACGTCCAACTTCAAGGTCATATGATGAGAGGCCTGCAAGCACGCGGATCTTAAGGGCATTGTTGTTGCTCATCCACAATCTTGTTCCGTTGTTTGAATTGACGGCAACCTGGTCACCGCTCTTGAAATAATCTTCAACATAAGTATTTCTGTCGCTCTTGTAACGGAAAAGACATGAACCGCGGAATGTAACATTGATTGTAAATGGATAGGCACGTGTATCCTCGTGGATTACGACACGCTTTGAATTGTTCTTGACACTGGCAGCGGAAGGAATGTCAGAAAGTTCAGTTCCGGAATCATTCTCTGCAAGTTCAATAAATGTATTATCCGTTTTCTTCTCGATGAGACGCACTTCAGCACCATGGCTTCCCTCATCACTTGAAATATCACTGAGATAGACAATCACATCGGCAAATCCATCGCCATCGACATCAAGATCCCTTTCCTCACTAAGCTCGACAATCTGTGTTCCCGAAGGCATAAGCAATGCAAGGGTTCCCTTTGTTTCACCGACAGTAACAACAATGCTTCCAGTTCCCTGTTTTGTCGGAAACAGAATCTGATCACCTTTATAGAATCTTTTTGTCTCTGACTTTCCGGTAAACTGATATTGATGGATTTTTTCTTTTTCTGTGGTCTGCTGAACTTTTGCCTGAATCTTTTCAGGTACATTGAAAACCTTGAAATAAAGATATATGCCGACACCAACAACAAGTGCACAAGCACCGCCGATCAGGAGAGGCAGAACGAATTTAGGTTTCTGCTTTCGTGTAAGTTCAACTGGAACCGGAGCTTCCTGAATTTTCTTCGCATGATAAAGATGCAACACCTCATCAGCATTGATTCCAAGAAACTCACAGTAATTTGTCAGAAATCCAACAAAATATGATTCACCAGGAAAATCGTCGGAACGCTCTTCCTCAAGTGCGAGTATATAGTTCTTTGTGATTGCAGTTGCGCGTTCAATTTCCTCGAGGGAAACATTCTTTTCTTCGCGGGTCTTGCGCAATAATTCGCCGTAGCTTTCCATTTGTTACTCCGAAAGAAGGAAGTTGTTGTAGTTGTTTGCAGATGACGGCGGATCATAAATGAAACGCTGGTCACTGATATTGGAATTCAATTTGTAATTGAAAATGTCAAAAATGTAATCCTCATCCTGGGCCGTAGTTGCATGGACGCGGCGAATGAGTTTGGTGGAAGGATCCACGGAAAGTTTGATCTCACGGAAAGATTCCGTTGCGGAACGTCGCTGAAGCAAAAGATTCACAACCATCTCATCACTGCCATCATCAAGGGGAACAGCATCCTGCCCTGACTGATAGGCTACGGTATAGTAACGTCTCATCAGTGAAAGTCCTTCAGCAGTAGCGGCGTTTGCTTCATTACCTGAAACATTCTGCTCAAGGATTGCGGAAGATCCAGGGAGATAGATTGTAAGATCGGAACCATTGAAAAGCACGACCTGTTCAGCAGGATCGGAAAAATCTATTCTGAGCATTTCAGGCTGCTTGTAGCTTACTCTTCCAGACATTTCAGTTTTTCCAATTGTAATCGTAACGTCGGCCTCATAATCCTGAACTTCTGAATACCGTTCGCTTATGGACTTGAAAAAATCACTGGCTGTGGTAATCCCCTGACAGAAAATTGAAGAAGCCGTCAGAGCCAGACAAAAAGGAATTGAAAAAAACTTTTTCATTATATGAAACCTCAAAGCGTTCAGGGAAACTCAAAACAGTCAAATCCCTTAAAGACTATAAATATTCACTATATATTGTAGAAAAAGAAGCGGATGTGGTCAACCATCATGAATTTTCATACAAACGGGATCTCATTTGGCCACCTTGAGGACTTCCTTGATTTCTTCAAGGATGGCAAGCGCATTTATACCCGTCTGAAGGTTGGAACGCAAAGCAGCCTTTCCATCAAGATAATCCACCGCATTTTTCACCATGTTGGCAAAATAAAGGGTCTTTTTCGGAGCCTTGCCTTTCTTGTCACGGCGAAGAGAATAAAATCCCGAATACAGTCTTGATTTTTCCCTGTGGTAAAACTTAAGGTAACCGTTTCCTATACAGATTCTTCCCTCCGTTCCGTTGATGCAGATTTCAAAAGAGAAAAATCTGGATCGTCCGCTCATGGTAATGGAAACATCCGGACATTTTTCCGTAGCATAATGAGCACTCATCTGACGCACATTGTTTTTTTCATCACGATAGATTCCGGTAACAATCGGATCATGGAGAATGGAATTTACAGTCTTGAATTCAGTACGAAGAGAATCTGAAGAATCATCTTCACTAAAAAAACTTCTGCCCTTTTTCTTGTATGGAATTTTTTTCACATCAGAAGGAGTTCCGTCGTCCTCAAGAAAAAAAAGAACGGCATCAACCAGATGTGTTCCATCGTGAAAGAGACTATAGGCACCGGTTCTTTCCTCAAGAGGATTATAGACACAAAGACTTGAACAAAGCTCGGCACGGATGGACTGCAGCTCACCGATCCTGGACATGTATTTTTTTGCGGCGATAAAATCTGCGGCAAATCTTCTTTCATGATTTATCAGAACAGGAACACCGTATTCAACTGATTCCTCACGGATTCGCTCCGCCTCACGCAGATTGAGTGCAACAGGTTTTTCAAGTATCACAAGTTTTGGTTTGGATCTGATGGCATCGATCGCCTCACGCATATGGGCATTTTCATTCACTGCAATCGTCACGATGTCAGTTTTAGTTCTTGAATATAAAGTCGCGCTGTCGGAATAAACGACAGCTTTTTTATTTGCCTCCTGCCAGTGGATGAGCCTTGTCTGGTCAGTATCACAGGCTGCGACAAGATTGATTCTTCTGTTTGCATTCAATGCCATTGTGTGGCTTGCAGGCTGTTCACGTTTTTTATCATTGCCAAGGGAGTATCCGATACGTCCGCATCCAATCAAAGCAGCTGTGTATTTCTTTCGTCCCATATTTTTACCCCCAGATTTTTTATTATACAGTCCACGAGAAAAAAAATCTATTTAGCGAAAATGTTGTATCACTTAAGCTGGTAAAATTCATACTCAAGCCGGAACTCATGGGATGCTGCAAAAGTTATTCCGTCGGCTTCAATAGGAGAATAAAACACATTTGTGAAGGCATATCTTCCATCACAGACAAAAAGCTCGGCACTGCTTATGTCACAGATCAGCCTCATATTTATTTTTCTGTCTTCCGGAATTTCAAAACGGAACTCACGGAAACTTTCACAGTCCTTCCGGGTTCCGCTTTCGCTTCTATCAAAACTGATTCTTTTATTTTTAAAATCAAAAATGAATTTACTGCAGCAGTTTTCACCCTTCGCAATTTTCATCTCAAGCCATTCACAATTCTGAGGAACTATAAAAGAAAGAAGAAGGTCAAAAAATCTACCTTTTACTCCTTTGATCTCTATTTCTTTTTCAGGCGGAAGGTTTTCATCGCCTGCGATTCCATTTTTCCTAAGGGCATCTATTTCCCTGGCCGGCGATTGAAACAGAACACCGTTTTCAATTTTCAGTTCCCTGGGAAGTGTCATCATGCCTGACCATAAATAGTCATCCGGCGTACTGAAACCTTCCCATCGATGCATCCAGGCAATCATCAATCTTCTTCCGTCCGGAGCAAGCGTTGTCTGGGGCGCATAAAAATCAATTCCATAATCAATCTGACTTACATTGTTCCTGAAGAACTTCCAGGAAGATCTATCCATGGTTCCGGTCATCACCACGCTGTTGTTGCCGTCGTGAAATCCAAGTTCAAGGTCCTCTTTCATTTCCTGGGGAGATATGATGATCACGTCAGTTCCGTCGAGAGAAAAAAAATCGGGACACTCCCACATCATGCCAAGCTCGCATAAACTTCTGTCAGCAACGGAAACGAAATCCCATTTTTCAAGATCCCTGGATTTGAAGATCACAAAGGCACCGCTCCCGTCGTCAGTTTTCAGTACAGCACCTAGAAAATAAGTCTCATTTTCCTTCCACAATTTTGGATCTCTGAAATGAGCCTTATCATAATCAAAGGGAATATTTTTTGCCGTAATGGCTGGATTGGAATTTTTCTTTACGTATTTTTTTCCATCACCGATCGCGATGGACTGGTTCTGAATTGCATTTCCCTCAATGACACTTGTATATGCAATGATATGGAAAGATCCATCTTCAATTGCAGTTCCGGAAAAACATCCGCCCCTGTCAAAAGAACTGTCTGGTGCCAAAGCAGGCTCCAGGAAATTCCACCGGAGCAGATCACTAGTTACAGCATGTCCCCAATGCATCGGTCCCCATTTATTGCTGTAAGGATGATATTGAAAAAACAAATGGCATTTATTATTGAAAAACGAAAAACCATTCGGGTCGTTTATCCATCCACAGGGAGATGCCAAATGGAAAGCAGGTCTTTTTGATTTTTCAAATTCTGAAGCTTCCATTATACTAAGACATTTTTTCTGCTTTTCGTCTGCTCTTTCAATTGAATAATCCATGGGAGAATTATAAATCACCATCAAAAAAATGACAATTTTTGTCACCGGACATTTATATATTAATATGGAGGCAATAAAAAAAATGAACAAAGACGAAAATATTTTTTCCTCATTCAAAAAAAGTGCGGAAGACATTCAAAGCGATGATAAAGTTCTGCTTGCAGCCCAGAAGGCATTCGGCATAACCTATCTTTATCCGTGGCAGAGAATAGTCATAGCAAACATCCTCGATGCACAGATTCCAGCACAGGAAAAAGAAGATGAAATCGAAGACGACACAGCATTCTACAAGGGGAAACAGATTGTACTTCTTCCAACAGGAGCCGGAAAATCTTTATGTTTTCTTACGCCCTCACTTTTGCTTGAAGGAGCGACAATGGTTTTATATCCTCTTCTTGCATTGATGTCTGACCAGAAAAGGCGCATGGACGAAGGCGGAATAAAAAGCGTTGTTTTTTGCGGTGGTCAATCACAGGAGACAAGGGAAGATAATTTCAGACAGATCCGTGCAGGTGCCAGAATCATCCTTGCGAATCCTGAAGTTCTGCAGAATGAAAAACTGGTCGAACGTCTTTCTAAATGCAACATTGCGCATATCGCCATTGATGAGGCCCATTGTGTTTCAGAATGGGGTGATACATTCAGACCTGCCTATCTAAATCTTGGAACTGTAATTGAGAAAATTAATCCTCCAGCAGTCACAGCCTTTACGGCAACAGCATCTCCAAAAGTCCTCTCAAGAATTTCTGAAGTTCTTTTCGGTGGAGAATCTCATGTGGTCAGAAGTGACAGCGACAGACCAAACATCCATTATGAAGTCATCAACACCTATGCAAAAAAACGGACAGCTTTTCTTCTTGCCATCGAACGTCCCAAACCGCTCATCATTTTCTGCGGAACCCGAGCAAAGTCTGAGGATATGGCAAGAGAACTTGCCGCTTATTACGGAAGTGACCGGGTAAAATTCTATCACGCAGGCCTTGAACGGCAGGAAAAGGATAAGGTTGAAAAATGGTTCTATCCAAAGACTGATGCGATCTTATGCTGCACGTGTGCCTTTGGAATGGGCGTTGATAAAAAAGACATTCATACAGTAATCCACCTTGAGCCAAGTCCAACAGCAGAAGCCTACATTCAGGAAGCCGGAAGAGGTGGACGTGATGGAAGTGTTGCTGATGCAGTTCTTTTATGGAGTCATAAAGACAGTGCAGCTTCGGAGAAATACAAAATCGGCAGCCGCGAAAGAGTTCTTAAGGAATTTGCGGAAAGCAACAGCTGCAGGCGACAGGTTCTTCTTGATGCTCTTGGAGGAGAGGAAGCTGCCTGCAGTGGATGTGACATATGCAAACGCGGAGCACCGGCTCCAAAAGCAAGGGATGCCGAAATCATCATGAAGCTGTTGAGAAAAAACAAAAGAAGATGGACCATGGACGAATTGAATTTTCAAAGCGCCATGGAACTGAACAAAAAAGTAAATGACAGCTGTGAAATTGTTCCGTACGAACACAGTGACACGGAAGAAATAATTTCACAGCTGAAAGAACAGTCATTGATAAAGGTCTGTTCCTGGCCCTTCAAAAATCTTGTTACATGCAAATGAACACGATGATTTTCAGACCATATGGACAGCCCCGTCTGTCATCAAAACGAAAGATTTTTTTCATTACCCGGGAAAGTAATTGCATACCATATGGAATTTCCTTCCACCCAATATTTATTGAAGACACGGACAATATCTTCTGCCGTAACCTTTTTCATCTGATCAAGTTCCTTAAGGTCATAGTCTATATCACCATAGGCCATGAGATTGGTCATGATCCTGAACATTTGTCCGGAAGTCGTTTTAGATTCAGAATAGCTGGCATTGATCCATTTGTTCTTGAAGCTTTCAAGATTATCTTCAATCTTTGAAAACTCATAGGTTCCGTCGGAATTACTTTTTTCCACGGAGATCCCTTGGCTCATATAAGACTCAGCTTCCTTCATCGCTTTTCCGACATTTTTATAATCCGAAACTTTAAACAGATAATCCTGACATAAAGGAGCTTTTGAAACAGAAACACTGGAATAAGGAGTATAGCATATTCCATGATTGATCCTCACAACATTGTACAAAGTCTCGGAATATATCTGGGCCGCGAGAAATGCGGCACAGACATCAGGGTTTCCGGTTTCAGGGCCTGTAAAAATCCTGGCACAATATGCAGTTCCAAGACATGATGGATGAGTCAAAACGACAGGATCTTTTTTTTCTATCTTCAAAAGTGGAATATTCTTTTTTTCATATTTTAACCTTTCGTCAAACACAAGTTTCCCGATCGACTTATTGAGTTCCGCCTTGAGTTTTTTTACATCAATGTTTCCTGTAGCAGCAATAAAGAAATCACCGCCTCCAATTATCTGCCTATGAAGCTCCTTCATTTTTTCAGCAGTGATGTTTTTCAAAGACTCCGGAAGAACATTGCCCCGGGATTCAAAAGGATGTCCCTTGTAGATATCCTTGATGATATTGTATGACAGAAGAGACGATGGATCGTTCAGTGTTCTTTGCACCTTCTGCGCATTCGAATCTGAAATGTCTTTCATGACATTATCCGCAAATTTGGGATTTAAGAATCCATCCACAAAAACAGGGACCATCTTGTTGAAGTATCTATCCTGTCCGTACATGTACAGAACAGTTCCAAAAGTCCTGCAGAATTTTGAAATGGAAACATCATTGTCATAGGCAAGCTTATTTCTTTCTTCCATAGAAAAGGAATCCGATGACATGGACATGACATCAAAGAGACAAGATTCAAGTCCGGAATATTCAGGCGTAAATTTTTCATAACCACCAAGACAGCCTATGGCAATGGCGTTCATTTTCGAAGTGGTTTTATTTACGTAAAGACGGATTCCGTTATTCAAGACCGCAGTCTCATATTTTCTGGTATTACCACCGGCTTTTACAACAGTCTTGCTTTCCCCGGGAACATAAATTTCTTTTTCACTTTCATAATCACTGACCGTTGGATAGGTGGAAGGATCAGATGCAAATTTTTCAATCTGCCACCAGACTTTTTCATCTATCTTCACTTCATAAAAACCAGCTTCATCGAAATCTTTTTTTATTTTTTCGTAAACCTGAGGATTCACAAGAACTGTCACAAGAGGTTTTCTTTTGATGTAATATTCATCCACAAACGCCTGAACTTTTTTCTGTTTGATTCCCGGCAGTTTCTTATTGCCTAGAAAATATTCAATATCACCTTCAATCCAGGCTTGCCTTGCAAGACTTACAAGCCCTTCGGCCGTTTCCGATGCCTGAACCAACAGATCATTGAATTTTTCTTCATACTTCCTGATTTTTTTCCCGGAATATTGATTTTTGTCGCTGCATGATTTCTGGTAAATTTCATTCTGAACTTCCGCAGTAATTTTTTTCACCCGTGAAACAAGATTGTTTTCCGGATCTCCCATAACTGCATAACATCCGGAAATGCTGTTTTTTCTTGCTAATGAAACATAGCTTCCGACATAAGTTGGATCTGGAATTCCATATTCCCCGTTTGATGCAAGGGAATTTTTCAGAAGGGAATCCGGATCTGATAGAATGTAATCAAAATATTGTGCGTAATCCGTATCCTCATAATCATAATCAATATCCGGACCTCTCCATTCAAGCTGAACCTGAGCAAGTCCAGGAGCCATTTTGTCATAAGGCATCACAAGATATTTCGTTTCAGCAAAAGGATCTTTCGACTGCTGGAGACCGTTGTCTCTAGTCACAAATCCATTGTTGGACCAGGTTCCGAATATTTTCTCCACCAGCGAACAGGCTACATCAGGATTTATATCTCCACCAATAAAAACAGCCGAGTTGCATGGAATGTAGAATTCCTTCTGCATGTTACGCATCTGAGCGATGGTTGCATTTTTTACAACAGTAAAGCTTCCTCTCGGATCAGTCTCATATGGTCTGTCAGGAAACATTGCAAGATTTCTGAAATAATGAAGGACATAGGATGGATCCGCCTGTTCCGCCTGAATTTCAGAGAGAACAACTTTTTTCTCATTTTCAAATTCATGTTCATCAAGCAATGGAGTGCGCATCGCAGCATTCCAGAACGCAAGTCCATTTTCAAGTTTATCAGCAGGAACAGTAAAATAATATCTGACATAATCAGTAGATGTTACGCCATTGTGATCAGCAACACCAAGATCGGCCAAGGCACGGTTGATCGACGAAGCATCCTTATGAAGCGCATTGCCTTTGAACAGCATATGCTCATACAGATGGAACAATCCAGCAGTATCTTTTGTCTGCCCTATTGCACCGGTTCGTACAGCAACTTCAATATATACAAGCGGAACATCATGATTCTCAACAACGTATAGTTCCAGACCGTTTCCCATTTTATAGCGGAACAATCCATCAATTTTAGTTTTTTCCGCAGAACAAAAAAATCCGACAGAAACAAAAAGGAAAACAGACAATATTTTTCTTAGACAATTATTACAAAAATTTTTCATACCAATATTGTGAAGTAAAAAATGATTTGTGACAATGTAACGACGATTCAAAAAGTTTGTTTATTTATTGTACATTCAAGAAGGTACCAAATGAAAAAAACGAAACTGAAAAAAATATTCGCAATCACATTCTCTGCGGTATCCATCACAGCAGTAATAATCGCAAACAACAGATGCAATAAAAATATTCCTTCATCCGGAACACACACTGCCACAAAAGAAACATTCAATCCATAGTAAACAGCCCATAAGTCTAGTATCGTAGCATCCAAGAAAACAACCGCTTCCATCCAGGCCCTCTGACCGCAAAGAGTCAGGATCCCTGAGCGCAGTCGAAGGGTCCGCAGTCATAATCCCGTCTTCCAGGAATCGCCTCCGCGATTCCTGGGGCGAAAGTTACAAAAGATCACACCTTCCTATTAAATCAACCGCTTTCGCCCAGGATCCCTGAGCGCAGTCGAAGGGTCCGCCATCAAACAAAAAAAACAGCAGAA
>JAEDDW010000046.1 GCA_016293645.1 Treponema sp.
CACCTTTGAGAACTGTCATAAGCATATAAATTCCCTGCTCTGTGAACGCATAAGGATTGTATTTTATATTATGACCTCTACCCTGTGGCTCATCGTTCAAGGTCGAAATTTTCGACCTTGAAACAATCTTAACTTCATCATCAGTCAATTGAAATCTAAAATCTTCGTCAAATCGTTCAATATTATTTTTTACCTGTTCATTAAATCGTTTTGTCTCATACCCATAAATTTCCGCCAAATCACTGTCCAGCATTACCTGAACACCGCGAATTGTATAGATTTTATTTTTCAAATCATTTTCATCGAGAATTATAATTTCATTTTCCATACTCGTCTCCAGCTTTTCGCATTTCCTTCATCTACTCCGCTTCCTCGTAATAATATGAATAATCAATGCCTTTCATAAACATTTCGCGATCGTTGATTTTGCTTTTCTCGTCTAGAGTTACTAATTCCAACTGGGTAGTGATACTACCCAGTTGAGGAATCTCTGAAGCATAAAAAAACGAATTGAAATCTTTTCTGTCATCTATTATTCCAAATTCATATACTAATTCATAATCAAGTAATTCGAACTTCCCGACATTCTGCTTTTCTAGGAAGAAAATAAACTTCCTAGAAAACTTCCTAGGAAATTATTCCTCTTTATCCTTTAGAATTATCCATTCACCTTTTTTATCGCTACCAGTCCGATTTATGTATCCAGCATTTTTTAATATAGAACAATGAGTTCTGACACTTCTATCCGAAATATTTAGAGCTGCTGCAATTTCCTGGTTTGTTGCTGCAGGATGCTCTTTTAAATAATCAAAAGTTTGTTCTGCTGTTTTAGGGAAAATAGAAGGAATGTTTTCCACTCTTTGTAAGAGCCGTTTTGATATATCTGCAAAATATTCCCCTCTAAAAAACTGTGTTTTAAATTCAATATTTGAATCAACAAATTTAGGGGGATTGACTCTTGCATCAGCACAAGAATTTCTAATTCGTCTTAAGCCTGACCCCCATTCTTCCATAAGTCCGATTTTCTGGAATACCTTTGCAAGAACTGGATTTCGTAATTTTGAAACACCATCCAAGGCTTGTTCCAGAGTTAAATCATGTACAAGGGAACCAGGAGAAATAATATCTATACGATCTTCGTAAATTGCGATTTGAACATGTTCCGGATATAAATAATTTCTATGAACAACTGCATTTACAATTGCTTCTCGAATAGCTTCAGGAGGAAATTCGTATTTATTCTTTCCCTGAATTCCGTCTATTTCCATACCAACTTTAATATTCTTAATTACAAATTGAAAAGCATCTTCAATTTGTTTATATAGTGGTCCAGAGCAATCCAGACGATCTAAAAATATGGATTTATCGGTTCCCCTGAATGCTGCGCATCGAACAGCACTCTGTTCAAATGCAGGTAATTCAACGCTCGAGAGGATACCAAATGCAATACTTGGCATTAAGTCAGAACCATTTCTAACTAATAATCCTAATGACTCCAGAGTATCTGTTGTTACATCAGGAGAATATGCATTTATTTTTTTTATCATTGAACTTAGTTCGTCACAAAGAGTTTTAATTTTTTCTTCATTAAAAAATCGATCATTTAAATAAAGTTCGCGACAAGGAATTGAATCAAAGGAACTCCTTTTTCCAATTAGCTCCAGTTCATAAAGATTCTTCTCATCAGCAAGTCTGGATGTTGCGCCAACACGAATAAAAGAGCCTTTTTCTTTTCCTAGTGACTTTATGTAATATGGACAGTTACTGTTACTAAATATTTGAACAACAACAACAGATTTGCCCTGTTTATTCGTTTCCACAGTAATTTTTGGAGTTATCTGTGGTTCTATATTATCAGAAATTGAATTTGCAATTGCATCTATTAGCTTTGGCTGTTCATTTTCGCTAATGGGAATAATTTCTTTTGTTTTGTCGTCTACGCCAAAGACAATAAAGCCACCGGAAGTATTACTGAATGCACTTACTGTTTTCAAAAATTTATTTTTATCTTGCACCCATCCTCGCTTTAATTCGAGATTTAAGCTTTCGCCTTTTTGAATTAATCCAAAACTAAAATTCATACTCCCCCCTACAGTTTAATCTCGTACCCCAAATCCTTGAACACATTCAACAGTTCTTTTTTGCTTTCTTCTTCCTGTTTGAGTAAATCTGTAAGTTCTGTCTGAAGAGTTTTCATTGTTGTATCAAAATCTGCAGTCTCATCACGGTTTACAAATTCAATGTAGCGGCTAGGAACAAGAGTATATCCTTTTTCTACAATTTCACTCTTTTTGGCACTGTAACAAAATTCTGGAACATTCTGATAATCATTGTTGTCATTCTGCCAGTTGTGGAAAGTTCCAGTTACCTTGTTTCTTTCTTCCTGAGTAAGCTCCACATATTTTTTTTCATAGGGACTTCCCATCTGGCGAAGATCCATAAACAAAACTTCATCTTCTCTGGCACGGAATTTTCTCATTTTGCCGTTCTGCTGAACCATTCTTGCTTTTTTGTTCTTGTTCAAAATCCACAAAGTAACCGAAATATCTGTTGTATAAAAAAGATTTCTTGGAAGAATTACGATTGCTTCTATAAGATTGTTTTCAATCAGCTGCTTACGGATTTCAAGTTCCTGACCTTCACCACTCAATGCACCGTTTGCAAGAAGAAAGCCTGCAACACCGTTCTGAGAAAGTTTTGAAACCATGTGCAAAATCCAGCCGTAATTTGCATTGCTTGTTGGAGGAACTACATAACCATCCCATCTTGAATCCTGTGTAAGTTCATTTTCTTCACGCCAGTCTTTCTGATTAAATGGAGGATTTGCCATAATAAAATCTGCACGAAGGTCTTTGTGCAAATCATTTGTAAAAGTATTGGCCGCCTTTTCCCCAAGGTCACAAGGAATACCACGGATAGCAAGATTCATTTTTGCCATTTTATAAGTTGTACTTGTTCCTTCCTGACCATAAACAGAAATATCTTTTGTACTTCCCGCATGATTTTCTACAAATTTCAAGGACTGAACGAACATACCACCAGAACCACAACAAGGGTCGTAGATTTTTCCTTTGTATGGTTCAATCATTTCGGCAATAAGATTAACAACAGTTTTTGGAGTATAGAATTCCCCCTTACCTTTTCCTTCCTGAAGAGCAAACTTTGTAAGGAAGTATTCATAGACACGCCCCATGATGTCGTTTTCTTTGTCTGCAGTGGTCTGAATATTGTTAATTTCATCAAGAAGAGCTGCAAGTTTTGAAACATCAATTCCAAGACGAGAATAATAGTTATCTGGCAAAGCACCTTTTAATGTTGGATTCTGCTTTTCGATTGTGTTCAACGCTGTGTCAATTTTGAGGGCAATATCAATCTGCTTGGCATTTTCCATAATGTATGACCAGCGGGATTCTTCCGGCACAAAGAAAACATTCTTCATTTCATAGAATTCCTGCATATCAATGTATTTTTCTTTGCCTTCAGCTTTGAGTTCTTCCTTGCGGTCATTGAATTTATCATTAACAAATTTCAAGAAAATCAGACTAAGAACTACATGCTTGTATTCTGCAGGTTCTACAGTTCCTCGCAATTTATCACAAGAGCTCCAAAGGGCATCTTCAAAACTCACCTGTTTTTTTGCTTTTGTCATTTTATATATTCTCCTAAGGATATTTTACTATGGTGCGATGCCAAAGAATGACACTGTAATTATTGTTCTTCAGAATTTTCGTTATTTACAACGCAAATATCGCCAACATCACAATGAAGTGCTTTACATATTTTCTGGAGACTTTCCATTGAAATATAATCGCCTTTGCTGAGTTTAGCTAAAATGTTAGAAGAAATACCTGCCAATGGCATAAGTTCGGTCTTATTCTTAATTCCCATAGCAGCAAGCTTTTTCCAAAGTTTTGAATAGTCTATAAACATAATCCACCCTATTCTCATTATATCATGAAAACGTGAAAAAGGGAGCTATTGTTAAAAAAAAGCCCAGAATTCGTAAGAATTCCAGGCCCTCACCTCCAATTTTAACCGCAAACCTCCGCGGTTAAATCCGCTCCACTTTATATTTCCGCCTAAAATCAGCACAACTTCCGCCAAATTTCGCCCAAACCAGACCAATTCACCCCCCCCCAAAAAAAACACCACGTTACCGAAAAATTAAACCATATTGGGAATTTAATAAAATCAACCTTCTTTGATAAAAGTTTGAAGACTCTATTTTGACTATCGGGCTGAACTTTCATTTTTTTCTCATTTGCAGATTCTTTATATCCAAACTGCTGCAACTTAAACTTTTTGCGATTATAGCAATGATGGGCGAATACATAATCTATTATGGCGGAACAATTGACAATGCAACAGCAGTATTGAAAACATTCTACAGACAGTGATTGTACCTTCTGTCATTTACCTGCTTGAGTCCGTTCACGTCAAAGGAAATATAAACTGTGCCGTCAGGAATTCCATTGTCCTGGAGTTCCGCGATCTTGAATTCATAGGCGCGACGGTTTTCGAATTCAGTCATGGCATCAGTCAAAGCCATGCGCTCAATTTTCTTTGCATGATGGTTTTCTTCAGTGATGTTATCAAGTATGTAAAGTGTTCCGATTTTTTTATTCCGTCTTACAAGATCCGTAACCCTTGGTTTGTAGACTTTTTCAGAACTTCTTATGACATCGTTTTTCAAAATTTTTTCTTTGATCGTCTCAAGAATCTGCCTGTTTTCTACAGCCATGGAAATGAGGGCACAGGCCAGAATCAAAATGGTGCGGATATTTCCGTCCCTGTTTCTTGTTTTTAGCTTCTGATGAATTACGATTCCAAAGACGGCAATCATGTATGCAATCAACAGAGCCGTGTAAGTCTTTGCCGTCATCTCAACAAGATATCCGATATTGTTGATCAAGGTTGCAAGACTGTAGAGAAAAAGGTCTGAATATGTTTTCTGCTTCCATGTCGTGAAAAGATATATGGTCGTAAAAAAAGCATGAGTACGCTTACAGACTGCAGGACAACAGAAAGCTTATAGATCCCCATAAAAAAATTTACCACAATATGCCGTTTTTTTCTAGGCTAACTGCTTTCCTGCTGATTTTGCCTGCTTCCGATTTCCACCGGCAGAGGATTTCTTATGAAAGCGTTGGAAAAGCAAAGGCTGTATGCCCCGACGTTTTTGAAAACAATAAAATCTCCCGCCGCAAGTTTTCCATTGAAGCCTTTTTTCATTATGTCATTTTCAAGACAGGTGCAGCCGGTGATGGTAAAATCATTCAGCATTTTCTGGATGCCACCGTCGCTGAACCCGCATGCAATGGCAGTATTGTATTCTTCAGTGGAAACTACTTCCGCAGCCACGTTGTGCTTTTTGATTTCCGCAAGGACAAGGGGATGTGAATTTGTCTTGAAGGAATAGGCCAGCTTGAAATCCCCAAGACCTGCTCCAAATTCCTTTCTGAGGCTTTCAATGTTCCGCCTGAGCTTCTGCGGATAAAATCTATAGCACCGTGAATCCATGTAAAAGAATTTACCTCAAGGCTTTTTTTGAGTCAATTTGCACTTAAAATTCTGATTCTTTAAAATCCGTTAATGCCATTCTTTAAAAATGTATGCCACAAAACATGTTAAATGCTATAATCCATTCCATGAACATTACATACCGCAAAGCAGAAAAAAACGATCTGGATCAGGTCATGAAAGTCATCCGTGATGCACAGGCAACTCTCAAAGAAGATGGTGTCGACCAGTGGCAGGATGGTTTTCCAGATGAAAAAGTAATCCTTGAAGACATGAGTGTTCGTTCCGCCTTTGTAATTCTTGTTGACGGAAGTGTTTCCGGCTTTTTTGTCCTTGCATTCGGCATTGAACCGGACTATGTAAATCCTGTCCGCGGAGCTTTCAAGAACAATGAACCCTACGCCGCCATCCACAGAACCGCAATATCAAAGGACTGCAAGGGAAAAGGACTTTCACAGTTCATGTTCCAGTCGGCATTTGACGAGATAAAGAAAGCAGGCATTGATTACGCAAGAATCGACACCCACCACGACAACAAAAGGATGCGCCATATCATGGCACGTGAAGGCTTTGAGGAAACCGCGGTAATCGTTTTAAGCGCCAATGGCGATGAACGCGTTGCTGCAGAAAAGAAACTGTAAGGAAAATGACTTTGGAAAAATTTGATTTCAGCAATGCAAAATTTCTCAATGCAGTAATAGACAGGGTTGTCCAGCTCTGGTCACCGCCAACAGATGACATGGCTTTCAGACGGCTTTATGTCGAAGCCATCATAAGGCAGAACGCGGCCGACAACGACATGCAGTTCCAGCTGTCGGAAAATGGAGAACTTTGTTCCATCGCCCTTGCTTCACGCCTTGGAGAGCACACTCCCTGGTATATCTGGTGGCAGGAAAAATTCGATGCCCTTCCGGAAGAATACCGGAAAATGTTTTCCATAAGCCGCGAGTACCTTTCAATGATGGATGAGAAAACCTACCGCTACATGAACAAGGATGACGTAAAGCTAAGCCTTTTTGTAAGCACAAAGGCCGGCTGGGGCAAACCTGTCCTTGAGGGCGCCATGGATTTTTTCAGGTCAAAGGGATTCAAAAACATATACCTCTGGACCGACTGCGAATGCAATGTGGACTGGTATGTAAGCCGTGGCTATGAACTTGTGGAAGAAGGTACCTACGAGCCTTTTTCTACACCCGAAGAACCTTATAAAACTTTTATTTTTAGAAAGAATCTTTAAGCAATCCAGGACGGTTCGACTACGCTCACCGATCCTGTCTTCTTAGGATCCCTGAGCGTAGTCGAAGGGGCCTTCGACAATTTATTCATTCCCGATCTTCTGATATAATTTTTTCACCATGAAAAAAATCTTTTTAGACTCACGTTCAATGGACAGAAAGGCACGTGAAGATTTTTGCCTTACAGAAGAACTGATGATGGAAAACGCCGCAGCTGCCATGGAGAACGCAGTGCTTCCTTATGTTTTCCACGAAAGCAGCAGATACATCGACCGTCCCCACGTTCTTGTTCTATGCGGAAGCGGAAACAACGGTGCCGATGGATATGCCCTTGCACGCCGCCTTGTATGCCACGAGTTCTGCGTGACCTGCTGTGTCGTTGACGATCCAAAGGCGGAACTCTGCCAGCTGCAGAAAAAACGCGCCGATCTTTCCGGCGTAATGTTCACCGACCTTTATTCATTGGATGGTTTTATAGAAGAAAAAAGTTTTGACATAACGGTAGTCGTGGACTGCATTTTGGGTGCAGGATTCCACCAGCCATTGCCTGCCCATGCAGAAGCAGTTTTAAAATCCGTTGCTTCAATCGATGCACGCAAAATCGCCTGCGACATTCCGACAGGCCTTGATGCCTACGGCAACGGAACAACTGTTTTCAATGCAGACGAAACGGTCACTATGGGTTCTCTTAAGTTTGCCCTTTACAGCGACAGGGCAAAAGACTGCACCGGAAAAATCACCCTTGCAAACCTTGGCATCTCACAGACCAACTTTGAACACGAAAGCAAATTTCAATCTGACGCATACCTGCTTGAAGAAAGTGAAATGATCCTGCCATGGCGAAAAAAACAGAATGCAAACAAGGGATCCTTTGGTCATGCCGTCATCGCCTGCGGTGAAAAACCGGGAGCCGCATACATCGCAGCAACCGCCGCCTTAAACTTTGGAGCAGGTCTTGTATCTCTTGTCGGAACAGGCGAAAGCAGATCAATGAGCATAATGGCTTCCATGGAAATGCCCGGAAACACAAGCGCGCTTTCCATCGGTTCCGGCTTGGGACGTGAAAACAAGGATGGTGAAAAATATCTTTGCCACCTCAAGGAAAACAAGAAAATTCCTTTTGTCCTGGACGCCGACATTTTCTACCATAATGAAATCAAATCTTTTCTGGAAACCGAATGTTCCGATGAAAGAAACTGCAGGGCAATCCTTACACCGCATCCAAAGGAATTTTCGGTCCTCCTTGAAAACTGCAGTCTTGGAACTTTCACCACAACCCAGGTTGTTGAACAGCGTTATGAGCTTGCAAAGAAATTCACAAGAAACTACAGAGGCTGCGTACTCATCCTGAAAGGTGCCACAACCACGATCGCCCACTGGTCGGCAAAGGAAGACCGTCCCTGCATCTACCTGAATCCTCACGGAACCAGCTCCCTTGCCAAGGCCGGCAGCGGTGATGTCCTTGCAGGACTTTGCGTCGCCTTGCTTGCCCAGGGCTACAATGCGATCAACGCCGCCATAACGGCAACCCTTGCCCACAGTTTTGCATCAAAAAAATACGACGGCAGTTTTGCCCTCACGCCTGAAAAATTGATAGAAGTAATCGGAGTACTGAAATGAATTACGTCAAACAGTTTTGTATCATCCTTGCATTCTCCTTTACCGGAGAATTGTTGAACCGTCTTCTGCCGTTACCGGTGCCTGCAAGCATCTACGGCCTTGTGCTTCTTTTTCTTGCACTTGAATTCAAAATTCTTAAAGTCGACCATATCAGAGAAGTTTCGAAATTCCTTATTGGAATCATGTCGATTTTCTTTGTTCCGTCCAGCGTTGGATTCATCGATGCTTTGCCGCTGATGAAAATATACGGACTGCAGTTTATCTTCATCGGCATTGTTTCGACAGTCATGGTTTTTGCCGTCACCGGTCAGGTAACCCAGCTTCTGATGAAGATACGTGGCAGAAATGTTCCGGCTGAAAAAAATGAAGACAAAGGAGAAGCAAAATGAAAGACCTTTTTATGAACTCCGCCCTTTTTGGAACTACACTTACACTTTCAACATTTCTTCTTGGCCGTGTAATCCATAGAAAAACAAATTTCTTTTTGTTCAGTCCTCTGCTTGTGTCAGTCACACTGTGCATCGTAACCCTGCTCCTGATGAAAATTCCATACGAGAATTATCTTACAGGCGGAAACTGGATCGGCTTCTTTTTGACTCCTTCCACAATCTGCCTTGCCGTTCCTTTATACGAGCAGTTTGAGAAACTCAAAAAAAACTGGTATGCGATTCTAGGCGGAATCACATCGGGCGTTCTTTCCAATCTGGCATTCATTTTTATCATGTGCCTCACTTTTAAAATCGGTCACAATGAATATGTTTCCCTCCTTCCAAAATCCATCACGACAGCCATCGCCCTTGCCCTTACTGATGAATTCCACGGCTTTGTTCCAATCACTGTCATGATGGTTATCATCTCCGGAAACCTGGGAAATCTTTTTGCACCCCAGCTCTGCAGGATATTTCACATCACAGATCCGGTTGCCCGTGGTGTAGCAACAGGAACTTCAAGCCACGCCCTTGGAACTGCCAAGGCAATTGAAATGGGAGACATCGAAGGCGCCATGAGCGGACTGTCCATTGCGGTGACAGGTTTGCTGACTGTTGTCTTCTCACCATTCTTCGTCAACTTGATTTAAATATTTTTTGTGAAAGCCCAGGGGCTGTCCTAAAAGAATACCTCAGTTTCATTAAGCCTTGTCTAAATGAAACTGGAGAAAATTCTTATCAGGCAGCCCCTTGTTTTTTCTACGGTATGGTGTATAATTCTATATATCACAAAATGTTGGATTTCCAACAAATGAGAATTCTTATGGAAAATCTTGAAATCCTTAAAAACCTGTTCCTTTTCAATGGTATGAAAGAAAAGCAGATAGAAGCTGCCCTCAACAAGCTTGAGTCTGAAGAAAAAAAATACAGAAAAAAATCCCTTCTTGCTGCAGGAAATCAGAAAAATCCTCGCCTTGGAATAATGCTTTCCGGATCTGCCATTGAATATAAAGATGACATCTGGGGAAATCGTGAAATCATAAACCATATTCATGAAGGTGACACATTTGCGGAACCTTATGCCGCTTCAAATCTTCCAGCGGACATTTGCTTTCAGGCTATGGAATCCTGCCGTGTACTCTGGCTCAATATTTCAAGAATCAACTTTGCCGGAAATGATTCCATCCTTCTGAAAGTTGCCTCAAATCTTCTTCAAATCATGGCTGTAAAAGTACTGAACCTGAATGAAAGGATATGCCACATCTCAAAAAGTACAACAAAAGGAAAAGTCCTTTCATTCCTTTCCACACAGTCGCAGAAAAACAATTCGCTTGAATTCGACATACCCTTTGACCGCCGGCAGCTGGCCGACTATCTTTCGGTCGAACGAAGCGCCATGTCTGCTGAACTTTCGAAATTAAAAAAGGAAGGCCTCATCAGGACAAGAAAAAGCCATTTCACTTTATATCCTTGAGTCTGGCCACCACCGTTCCCCCTCACCTCGATGAAAAATTGCCTCCGGTAATCAATAGAATTTAATTCCAAATTTTACATTGACAATTTTTTGTTTCAGCCCGAAACTTTAAATATGAATATGATTGGAACATTTTGGTCACTTGTTCCGCCTGTAGTTGCCATTACACTGGCACTGATTACCAAGGAAGTTTATTCTTCCCTCTTTATTGGCATCGTCATCGGCGGACTTTTTTTCTCTGGGTTCTCTTTTACAGGAACTATTACACACATTTTTCAGGACGGCGTAGTCAAGTCCCTTTCCGCCAGCTACAATGTGGGCATACTGGTTTTCCTTGTTGTCCTTGGCACTCTCGTTGCCATGATGAATAAGGCAGGTGGTTCTGCAGCTTTCGGTAAATGGGCAAAGGAACACATCAAGACAAAGGTTGGTGCTCAGGTTGCAACAGTAATCCTCGGCATCCTCATCTTTATCGACGACTACTTTAACTGCCTTACAGTAGGCTCCGTAATGAGACCTGTTACAGACAGACACGGGGTTTGCCGCGAAAAGCTTGCCTACCTCATAGACTCAACAGCAGCGCCTATCTGCATCATTGCCCCTGTTTCTTCATGGGCAGCAGCAGTTACGGGATTTGTTGAAGGCGAAGACGGATTTACTTTGTTCCTTAAGGCAATTCCCTACAACTTCTATGCCCTCTTCACAATCATTGCCATGTTTGCCATCATCCTTACTGATGTTTCCTTTGGTCCTATGAAGTATTTTGAAAAGGCAGAACTTTTTTACGGCGATGGATATGAAGAAGAAGACAAGACAGATTCCAAGGGAACTGTATTTGACCTTGTTTTCCCAATTGCAACTTTGATCGTTCTTTGCATTCTTGGAATGGTTTATTCCGGAGGATTCTTTGCAAGCGGTGAAGAAAAGAAGGGGTTTGTCGAGGCCTTCTCTGCATCGGATGCTTCAGTAGGTCTCATGCTCGGTTCCATGGGAGCATTGATCGTAACAATCATCGCATACCTTATCCGCAGGGTTCTGAAATTTGAAAGCATCATGGCCTGCCTTCCTGAAGGATTCAAGGCAATGGTTCCGGCCATCCTCATCCTTACCCTCGCATGGACATTGAAGGGAATGACGGACAGTCTTGGCGCAAAGGAATTTGTTGCAGGAATCGTACAAAGCGGTGCCGGCAGTTTCATGAACTTCCTCCCTGCCCTTGTATTCGTAATTGCAATTTTCCTTGCCTTTGCCACAGGTACATCATGGGGAACATTCGGAATTCTCATTCCGATCGTAGTTGCAGTTTTCAGCAACACCGACCCGACACTGATGATCATTTCAATCTCTGCATGTATGGCCGGTGCTGTCTGCGGCGACCACTGCTCACCGATTTCTGACACGACAATCATGTCCAGTGCCGGTGCCCAGTGCGTCCATGTTGACCATGTATCTACACAGATTCCTTATGCCATGTGCGTTGCAGGAGTTTCTTTCGTGACCTACATCATCGCAGGTTTCGTAAAGAATCCATTCGTTCCGTTCATCATCGGAACAGCAGCCATCATCGGCGGAGTAATCCTGCTTAAGAAAAAGCAGAAGTAAAACCTTTGCATAAAAGGGGCTTCAATTCTGAAGTCCCTTTTTATCAGAAAAAGGCTTTTCATATTTTTTCAAAGCCTTAATGCGAGGCTTCCACAACTGCAATTTCTTGGTCTGTCAGGCCGAAGAGCTCGCTGAGAGCATCTTTAAGTTCGTTTTCATAATTATCATCTACTTTTCAATTTTCTTTATATCTTCCATAAACAAGTCAAAGTCACTTTTAAGATTTGCAAGTTCTTTTTGACGATACAAATCGTATTCATGTTCAGCTTTTTCAATTGCTTTTTCATGACTTATTGTCCCATTTCCTTCAAGGATTTTTCGCTGACTTGCTATAATTTGATTATCAAGAGCATTCATCCAACTCTGCATTGTCATAGCCTTTTCAATGCCTGTAATTCAGCAAAATCAAGAAATTGAGAGACCATCAAATTAAGGCGCTGCAGTTCTTTTTCAGACAGATAATTTTTTGCAATTTTAACATCATCTTTTGTAACATAATCTCCCTTAAAATTTGTCATTCCAACATAAGGCTTTTCACTATCCACTCGTTCATAAATAAGTTCGGCTGCAGTATGTTCGTGTACGGCATAATGAAGCTTGTTCTGAACTGTTGCAAAAAAATTCAGAGTCATTTTTGAACGGGGATCATAGTCTACAGATGTTGCATAAATATCAGTAACCTGCTGATAAAAATTGCGTTCACTAGATCGGATGTCACGAATTCGTTGAAGAAGCTCTTTAAAATAACGGTTTCTGCCATTTTTAAGACGTTCATCATCCATGGTAAAACCTTTTTGAATATATTCATGAAGTCGTTGTGTGGCCCATCTGCGAAAACGAGTTGCCGTTTCAGACTGAACTCTATATCCAATAGCAATAATAATATCCAGGTTGTAATGATCTATCTCTCGTTTTACCTGTCGGGTACCCTCTGTTTGAACTATAAAGAATTTCTTTATAGTTGCCTCCCGTGGAAGTTCATTATCTTTATAAATATTTTCAATGTGCTGTCCTATATTCTGTCTTGTTGTTGCATAAATTTCTGCAAGCTGAACCTGTGTTACCCACACATCTTCTTCTGCAAAACGAACATTTACATTCATTTTACCAGTTTCATCTGTGTATAATAAAATTTCATTTTCCATATTACTTTCCTTCCACAACTGCAATTTCTTCCTCTGTCAAACCGTAAAGCTGATACACAAGCCGGTTGATTTCTTTGTCGGTGGCGGCGATTTGACTTTGGATTTCCTGGAGGGATTTTTTTGTGTCTTCAAAAACTTCAAGCCATTCAAGCTTTAGTTTTGGAGTGATTTTCTGCTTCAGTTCCTTTACAATTCATCAACACAAACAACATTTACTTCCACAACTTGCTTTAACTGCGTGTCATTTGTCAGAAAAATATCGCAGTTGAAATAAATGCTTGTTGCAAGATGAATGGAATCCATTCCTTTTATGCCTTTGTATTTTGCCCGTATTTCTGCGGCTTTTTTAGTAATTGATCTATTCGGTTCCACGATTTGAAAATTGAAGTCTTGCAAAAAAGTTTCATAAGCTGCAATTTTCTCAAAATTTTGCATTCTGAATGGAAAAACAAGATATTCTGTATCTGTTATGGAAGAAGTCAAAAAATGATTATCTTCACCTTGATGATTCAAAATAAAATTTACAACTTTATCAGAAAAAGGCTTTTCATCATCAAGGAAGTAAATCAACGGAGTGGTATCAAAATAAATCTTGCTCATTAATCTGCCCTCAATTGTCTTATATAATCAACTGTGGAAATACCATCAGGGACAGATTTACCTCCTTTCATATAAGAACGGATTTCTTCAAGAGTTTTCTTTTGTTTTTTCGGAACAAATTCATCAAGCAATGTGATGATAACTTTCTGATTCTGTTTAACCAAAACATTGTCTTCAAGAACATAGTTATTTCCGTCAAAATAAGCATTCACTGCTATCATAATTCGCCTCCAGTTCCCATATTATACCATCATTTAGATTTTTATGTCTCTTTTTTTTCAAAGCCTTAATGCGAGGCTTCCACAACAGCAATTTCTTCATCTGTTAAGCCGTAAAGCTGGTACACAAGCCGGTTTATTTCTTTGTCTGTGGAATCTATCTGCTGTTTTAAGTCCAGAAGTTCCTTTTTCAATCATTATTTCAATTCGCTTTCAATTTCTTCAATTGTTGGCAGTGAACTTTTAAAATCTACAGGATAAAGTTTTGCAAGTTCGTATTCAGAAACAGCAAGAGGTTCGGCAGAACTTTCCAAAGAATATTTTGCTAGAATATTATCCTTATCTTTACATATTAAGATACCTAAAGTTGGATTGTCGTGCTCAGTTTTTAAAATATGATTTACTGATGCTACATAAGTCCCAAGCTGTCCAATAAAGGAAGGTTCAAATTTTCCTGTTTTTACTTCGATTACTACATAACATCTGAGATTTGTGTTATAAAAAAGCATGTCAAGAAATTGCTCCGTAGTACCAACTTCAAGACGATATTCACGACCCATGTAAGCAAAACCTTTTCCAAGTTCAAGTAAAAACTTTTCTATATTTCCAATAAGAGCATCCTTGAGTTCCTTTTCATCATAATCTGTGCGGAGAGAA
>JAEDDW010000159.1 GCA_016293645.1 Treponema sp.
CGCCTATGGTAAAGAAAATAGACATATTCGATTCAACACTTAGAGACGGTTCGCAGGGCGAAGGTATCAGCTTTTCAGTTCAGGATAAGATTCACATTGTAGAAGCTCTGGATGATCTTGGTGTTAATTATATTGAGGCCGGTAATCCTGGTTCCAATCCAAAGGATATGGAGTTTTTCCAGAAGGCTAAGGAACTCAAGTTAAAGACCGCTCGCCTTGTAGCTTTCGGTTCTACACGCAGGAAGGACATTGCCTGTTCTGAAGATGCAAACCTTACAAGCCTTCTTTCTGCAGAAACTGAAGATGTCTGCATTTTCGGAAAGACCTGGGACTTTCAGGTAACGGACATTCTTCACGCAACCCTTGAAGAAAATCTTGAAATGATCCGCGATACCTGTGCTTACCTTAAAGGCAAGGGACGTAATGTTATGTTTGATGCAGAACACTTTTTTACAGGATATGCCGCAAACAAGGAATATGCCCTAGCTTCCCTCAATGCTGCCGTTGAAGGCGGTGCTTCGGTTCTCTGCCTTTGCGAAACAAAGGGTGGGGCAATGCTCGATGAATGTGCGTCAGCAGTAAAGGAAGCCTATGAAAAATTCGGAAGCAAGGTAAAGATCGGTATCCACACCCACAATGACTCAGGTCTTGCAGTTGCCAATTCCCTTGTTGCTGTTCAGGCTGGTGCTACACATGTCCAGGGTGTTCTTCTTGGTTTTGGTGAAAGAACTGGAAACGCAAACCTTTCAACCATCATTGCAAACCTTCAGCTTAAGATGGGTTACGAATGTATTCCGTCTGACTGCATGGAAAAACTTACGCCAATCTGCCACCGCATTGCAGAGATTGCAAACATTCCTCTTGAAGCTGGAATGCCTTATGTTGGTCAGAATGCCTTTGCCCACAAAGCCGGAATGCACATCGATGCAGTTCTTAAGAATCCGTTTGCCTACGAACACATTACGCCGGAAACTGTCGGCAACGAACGCGTGTTCCTCATGAGCGAGGTTGCTGGCCGCAGCATGATCATCGAGAAAATCAAGAAGTTTGATTCTTCAATACAGAAGTCTGATCCTGTCGTTGCAGAAATCATTGCAAAGGTTAAGCAGCTTGAACATGAAGGCTATCAGTTTGAAGGTGCGGACGGCAGCTTTGAACTTCTTGTTCGTAAGCTCATCGGCAAGTACCAGCCGTTCTTCAATTTGCATTATTACAAGGTAAGCGGTGAAAAGCCTCTCGTGGAAGAAGGCCTTTATTCATTTGCACATCTAAAGGTTGATGTTGAAGGAAATACCCGGGTTGCCGCAGGTGAAGGAAAGGGACAGATCAATGCCCTCGACGTTGCTTTGCGTCAGGCTCTTGAACCATTCTATCCTGCAGTAAACAACATTCATCTTACTGACTACAAGGTTCGTGTTCTTGACGGAAAGAGTGCAACCGCCAGCCGTGTCCGCGTTTTGATTGAATCTACAGACGGAACTGACAGCTGGACTACAGTAGGGGTAAGCTGCGACCTTGTTGAAGCTTCATGGTTTGCCCTGGTTGATTCTTTTGAATACAAGCTTATCAAGGACCTTGAAAAAAGGTTCAATAAGTTGATTTAGATTTTATCCTGCTGAACATACAGAAGCTGCATTGCTTAGGCGTGCAGCTTTTTTATTTTGAAATGCAAGCTTGTCATAATCGAAAGAAAAAAAATAATTCCGCCATACATTTTGCTCTCATAAAAAACTAAAATACCTCCATGCCTCGTAACTACCGGCGGGTACGAAATAATCTGGAGGTAGAAGATGAAAAAAATCTTTCAACAAAACTTCGTCTGACACAAAATTCAGTTTTGATGGACACTGTAAAAAGCCGACTTACGGATGCCTTCATAAATCCGTTTACGGCCATCCCTTGGGATAATGTTGATGAAGAATTCCTTGCCGTTCCAAGAAAATGGGATGCTTCCAGTGTAGGAAACTTTATGATCTGGATTGGACCAACAAGTTCTATCTTTGATTTTACAACTTACATTTTCATGTACTTTGTATTCTGTCCATTGTTTGTGAGCAATGGTGTTTTGTTCAACGACCTGGCTAATCATTTTGCTGGAAGCGAACTTGAAATGATGCAGTTCAAATACGCGGCAATGTTCCAGGCCGGCTGGTTCAATGAATCAATGTGGAGCCAGACTCTGGTAATTCACATGATTCGAACCCCTAAGCTGCCATTTATTCATAGCCGTGCAAGCTTGCCTTTGATACTGCTTACCTTTACAGGAATTGCAGTCCTTGCAATCATTCCGTTCACACCATTTGGTGCGCTTCTTGGATTTGTGGCACTGCCTGCAAGCTATTTTGCATACCTCGTTCCTTGTATTCTGCTTTATATGATGCTGGCTACAAGCTTGAAGAAAGCCTATGTAAGACACTTTGGAGAACTTTTATAAAAATACTCCCGGTCAGAAAATGACTGCCAGCACCGCTCGATATCTCGCTAGACGCTGAGCACGGCAATGAAACTATCTTTCCGTACTCAGAGTCTTGCTGTCAGTCCTTTTCTTCCCTCGTGTATTTTTGCAACACTCTCAAATTATCAACATACACCACAGGAGGAAAAATGAACTTAACAAACTTCTGTACAAGCACAGTTAGCACAACAGAACTTTGGGGACTGAATCTTGGTTTCTATTTTACGATGCTGGCAGTTCTTATAATCGTAGTAATTGAAAATGCAGTTTTCTGGAACATGAAGAAAAAAGTAGTAACAACAGACGATTTTCTTTTTGCCCTGAAAAATGATGCGGAATTGGAAACAATCGAAAAGCTGTATGAAAGTTCTTCCGAAAGATTTCTGCTCCTGAAAAACGCAGATTTCTATCTTGAAGAAGCTCTTCGTAATTAGACTCATGATGAAGTTATCCGCTTTCTGTACCGTAACTTTGAATTTTCGGAGAATGTAACCGATGATAAAAAATTCATGATGCTGGCTCTGGAAAATTCTAATCCTGATATTACAAGGGTGTATCTGGATAACTGTAAAGATTAAGAGTAGATTGTCAGGCCGTTCCCCCAAGTGTCTACGCCACTTGGGGTCGCAGTATTCCGGGCTCGGTAACCCTCGGTGCTGCGCACCTGCCTGCGGCAGCCCTCCATGTTGCTAACGGGTAAGGAACTCCTGAAATT
>JAEDDW010000009.1 GCA_016293645.1 Treponema sp.
TGAATTATGAATTGGAGTAACTATGGATCTTAAAGCACTTTATCAGGAAATATTGAACGAGCATAACCTTAATCCAAACAATAAGGGTGAAACTTCAGACGCTAATTTTGTCCTTCGGGGAGTCAATCCAAGCTGCGGTGATGACATTACCCTTAACCTGAAGGTCAGTGATGAGGGCATCATTACAGGCGGAACTTTTTCTGGTTCCGGTTGTGCCATAAGCCAGGCAAGCGTTGACATGATGCTGGACAATGTTATCGGCAAATCAAAGGACGAGGCACTTCGCCTTGCTTCTCTTTTCATGGACATGATCAAAGGAAATGCTGAAGGCGATGCCCTTGAAGATCTTGATGAAGCAGCAAGCCTTCAGAACATCAGCACCATGCCGGCCCGCGTAAAGTGTGCGGTTCTTGGTTGGCATACAATGGAAGAAATGCTCAAGAACGGTAAAACGACAGCAAGCGGAACAGCTGAGCACTGTTCAACTTCAACGGAAGGAATGTAAGATGAACCCAAATATTACAAGAGTTCTCCTTAAACCAAAAGAGGATAGAGAAATAAACCAGGGTTTCCCATGGGCTTTTGACAACGAGATTGCTTCTGTCAAATACAATGCAAAGGATGGAACAGGTGTAAAGACATCATCCCTTGCCGACTGTGATGTAGATGATGGAGCTGTTGTTGAAGTGTGCACAAATGCAGGTGGTTTCCTTGGAACCGGTGTCATCAACAGAAAATCGAAGATCACGATCCGCATTTTCAGCCGTGAACATGCAGATCAGATCATGGCTGACACATACGGCTACTGGGATAAGGTGATCCGCAACGCCGTAAACATCCGCAAACTCAACTTTGCCGACAGCGACAGTTACCGCCTTGTTTTTGGTGAAGCTGATTTTGTTCCTGGTCTCATCTGTGAGCGTTACGTTGACGACGGCAAGGTATATCTTGTTGTGCAGTTCCTTGCTCTTGCCTGTGAGATTTTCAGAAAGGAAATCCTTAGTGCTCTGGAAAAGGCATGCAGTCCATACGCAGTCTACGAGCGCAGCGATGCGGCGGTTCGTGAAAAGGAAGGTCTTTTAGAAAAGGCCGGCTGGATCGGCAAGATTGGAAAGGAAGTCATCACGATCGTTGAAAACGGAATCAGGATCGAAGTGGATCTTGCCCGTGGACAGAAGACGGGATACTTTCTTGATCAGAAATTCAATCGCGCCCGTGTCGCTGAATTCTGCCGTGGAAAAAAAGTTCTTGATACGTTTACCCATACAGGTGCTTTCGGGCTCAATGCTTTCAGGGCAGGAGCCAGGGAAGTTGTAAGTGTCGACATTTCCGAAGAGGCTGTAAACCTTGTAAACAGAAACATTGAGAACAACGGTGCTTCCAATGTCGTTAAGGCAGTGTGTGCTGATGTCTTTGATGTCCTCAAGAAGTATGAGACTGACGGCGAAAAATTCGATGTGATCATCCTTGATCCTCCTGCATTCACAAAGAAAGCGAAGGCCATCGAAAAGGCTTACGGCGGATATAAGGAAATAAACCTTCGTGCCATGAGGATCCTTAACGAAGGCGGAATTCTTGTTACATGTTCTTGTTCCCATTATTTTGATGAAAACACATTCTACGACATGATCATGCATGCAGCAAAGGACAGCCACAAGAGGGTTCAGGTGCTTGAAAAGCGCGGTGCTGCCCCAGACCATCCTGTCCTTCTTGGATATCCAAAGAGCGAATACCTTAAGTGCGCCATATGCAGAGTTCTGTAAACACAGTTGTGCTTCTTGGACCTACGGCCGTCGGAAAAACATGGCTCGGGGTTCAGCTGGCACGGCATTTTGGATGGGATATAATCTCCGCAGATTCAAGACAGGTCTATAAAGGCCTTGATCTTGGAAGCGGAAAGGACATCAACGAATATTCAGAAGGGGGCAGTGCGGTTCCCTACCATCTCATAGACATTACGACCCTTGAAAGTGAATACAACGTGTTCAATTTTCAGCAGGATTTCTACAGAATTTTTTCAGACTTCCAGAAAGAAAATAAAATGTCCTTCATTGTTGGCGGAACCGGAATGTACATTGATTCCGTAGTCAGGGATTATGAGCTTATTCCAGTTCCGGAAAATCCTGAACTACATCAGAATCTCATGGATACTCCCCTTGAGGAACTTGCAGAACAATTGCTTTCATTGAAACCTGATCTTCATAACAAAAGCGACCTTGTGCTGAAAGACCGTGTTGTGAAGGCTCTTGAAATTGAGATGTTCAAAAGGTCTCCGGAAGGCAAAGCTGTGCTTGAAGAAAAGAATGCGCGTCCCAAGGTAAAGCCCTTTGTGATCGGCACGACAATTGACCGCAGCAACCTTCACAGGAATATCGAAAAAAGACTTTTTGAACGCATTGACCAGGGGATGATCGAGGAAGTTGAAAACCTGCACAAGGAATTTTCCTGGGAGCGTCTTGAAAAACTTGGACTTGAATACCGTTATGTGAGTTTCTTCCTGGAAGGAAAAATTCAGACTAAAAAAGAAATGGCAGAGGAGCTGTATCATGCCATCTGCCAGTTTGCCAAGCGCCAGGAAACCTGGTTCCGCGGAATGGAAAGAAAAGGTGTAGAAATTCACTGGCTGCCTGAAGATAATGATAAGCAGGTTAAGCTTAAGGCTGCCTTGGATTTACTTTCTTAATAGTAATCTCGATTGCATCGCAATCGAGGGGCGAAAGTTAGCTCCGCAGTAAGTAACTTTTTAAGCAAACGCTTTCGCCCTAGATGTTGGCAGCCATTCTGTCTTCGGCTGTCTCAATCTTTGTAAGGTAACCAGTTCTGATGCAAGATTCAAACAAAGATTTTGAGATGAAATCTGTTGTGATGTCATCGTAGCCGTCCTTGTCGCGAACGATCCTTACGACGAAACCGTCCTCTGTTTCCTTGATGATTGTCATGTAGTCGCTTGAGTTTCCAATGCTTTTAAGTGTGTAGTATGCCATATTTTACCCCTCTGACAGGAAATCAACGCTCTTGGTATTGATCCCCAAAATATTAGCTTTAAACTCCCGGGTTTTCCCCTGTACTTACATTTTCGGAATCTTGAAAAAATTGTTTAGTTTTTTATGGTAAAAGTATACAATCAGAACATGCCATACGTTGATGCCCATTTCCATCTGATTCCCTGTGTCGAACAATGCGGAAAGAATTCCGTCCTTGATTTCTACGGAACTGAAAACTATGCCATTACCTGTGCCCACAGTCCCCAGGAGTTTGAAAAGCAGGATCTGTTCATACATGAAAATGGACTTTCAAAAAATATCGTCCGGTCTTTTGGAATCCATCCCCAGCTTCCATTGGTTGCCTATGCCGATAATCTGGAAATGCTTTTAAAGGAAAAACGCATAACTTGCATAGGAGAAACCGGTTTTGATTTTTATACAGAGGAATATAAATCTAAAAAGGCGGAACAGCTTGAATCCTTTCACGCATGCCTTGACCTTGCCGTAAAACATTCAGTTCCTCTTGTGATACATGACAGAAAAGCTCTGGACATTTTATTTTCACACATCGGGCTTTTGAAAAAGGTACCATCCGTTTTGTTCCATTCTTTTGCTTTTTCTTCAACGGAAGCAAGATCCATACTTACTCATGGAGTAAACGCATATTTTTCATTTTCAAAGCAGATATTGAACGGAAACAAAAAGTCATTGTCATGTCTTGAAGATCTACCCCTGGACAGGCTGTTTATGGAAACGGATGCTCCATACCAGACCCTGAAGGGCGAATCTCATACTTTGCCGTCAGAAATCATCAGAGTCTATGAAGAAGGTGCTCGGATAAAAAAAATGTCCCTTGATTCCTTCTGTCAGGAAACGAGGGACAATTTCAGATGCCTATTTGGACTTTGACGAAGTTTTTTTTGCCGCTGAAGGCTTTTTTGCAGCAGTTGTGCTTTTATCTGCTGTTTCTTTGACTGCTGTTTTTTTTACAGCTGTCTTCTTTGCTGTATTTTTCTTTACCGCATTTTTTCTGGCAGGCGAAGGTTTTTCGTCTTCGACAGTTTTCTTTGCCGTAGCTTTGGCTTTTGCTGCTGCCTTCGGTTCAGCTGATTTTCTGGCGGATTTTACGGCTGGCCTTGATTCTTCCGCCTGAGTTTTTTCTGCGTTTTCATTTATGATGCAATATTTTTTGATGAATGAAGAAATGGCATCTCTTGCAGTCTGCTCAAGCCTCTGTGGAACACGATAAAAGTCGGAAAGCATTTTTGCCGTTGCAAGAAGAAGTGCGATGAAAAGCATGACCGGCAGCCAGTCTCCGTAAATCGAATAGATTGTGTTTTTCCGTTGGTAGACAGGAATCTCCCATGCGCCAGAACATTCTTCAAACAGAGGCATGTCCTTAAGTATTCTTCCCGCAGGGTCGACGACTACGGAATATCCGGAATTTGCACAGCGCACAAGTGTCGTCCTGAATTCGATTGCAAGATAGCTTGCCACTATGAAGTGCTGAAGTTCTGATGAATTGGTTTTTGACCAGGAGTCGTTGGTGATGTTCAGGAAAATTTCGCTGCCCATGTTGTAAAGGTTTCTGCATACTGAAGGGAAAGAATCCTCAAAGCAGATGGGAGTCGTAAAATTCACATAGGAATATGGATTGCGGTCTGCCCCATCAATGTATTTCCTTGTGTGGTCGAAATTATTCTTCCCCTGGTCATCCAGGGCTATCGTTTCGTACAGCTTATGGCCAGTGTATAAAGGAGGAATGTCATTGTCCTTGAGTTCCACAGGGATGCTGAAAAGAACATACTGGAATCCCGATGTAAGGGTAGAAGCAAAACCGACCACATTCTTCATGAAGTAATTCATGAGGGGGTTGTCGGAATAAGGAATTTTTTCCGCAAAAGGAACAAGCTGGATCTTGCTGTAGAATCCGGAATAGTTTCCGTCAACGTCAAAAAGAATGGCGCTGTTGGAGTACTGTTTTTTCTTGCTGTTTACCCGGGTTCCACCTCCGATGATAAATGGAACTCTTACGGAACTGATGTATCCCTCAAGGGATGCGTTTCTAGGAAAACCGGAGTAGTAGAATCTGGCTGCAGGAAAATTCTTTGAGAGAACTCCTTCGCTCCATACGACAAGATCAGGTTTCTCATCATTTTCCCTGAATTTCTCAATGGCTTCGTCTGTCAGTCTTTTTGACACAGCTATGGAAGTCTCGTCGCCTGATTCCCATGGATCTACATTCTGCTGAACAAGTACTGCGTTGAAAGTTTTCTCCGGGATACGTGGAATTGACCAGTTGATGATTCCGTATATTCCGGCAAGGGCAAAAAGGGATGCAGTAAAGTAGAGACACTGCCTGTAGTTGCCGATGAGTTTTGGTTCCGGCTGAAACTGTCCAAGCAATGAGATGCCTTCCGCGAAAAGAGCTGAGAAAAGCACGTATATGAATGTTATCCCCCAGACTCCTGTGACGTCGGCTATCTGTGTGAAAATTTTCCAGTTATAGGCACCCATGGAAACTGTTCCCCAGGGATAACCCATGGCACCGGTGGATTTTACGTATTCATAGAGAACCCAGACAGAAGCAAACCAGATCATTCTCTTGAATTGAGAATAACAATCTGTTCCGCTTGATTCCTGAAGTTCATCAGTTTTTTTAAGGAATGAGGGAAAAATCCAGGCAATGATACCAAAAGTTCCGCCTTCAAAGGCAGTTCCAGCTGCACTTGCTCCAAGGGTAAAGGCTGCGAAACCGTGGAAATTGGCAAGCCAGTAGCTTGAAATCAGATGGACGGTAAGGGTTTGGATGAAAAATATAACAAAAGATTCTTTGTAGGATTTTGATCTATACAGGGCAATGTAAAGCGGTGCAAGGCAGAAAAGTGTAAGGAATGGTGAGCCGAATGGAAGCAGCTCGTTTGCTATGGCAAGGGCCTCTATGACGCCCGAAAATACAGCATAAAAAACTTGTAAAACAGTAAAATTCATTGTATTATTCTAGTAGTATATATAGAAAAATTCAACAATATTTAGTATTCCCTGGTCAGTTGAACTTTTCCGGGAATCATGAAATGCATTGAAAAAAGTCGGGAGGGGAATATGGATAAAGTGATTGCCGAGCATAAGAAGGAATATGGCGTGAAGCCTTCTGTCATTTCCCAGGCGCCTGGTCGGTTCCATCTTTGTGGTGAGCATTCATGGATGTTCAGGGACAAGACTTTATCGATGGCAGTAAACCTTCCGGTCTATGTAGCCGGATCCCTTCGTGATGACACCAGTTTCAGGTTCAATTTCGTTCAGCTTGAAGAAAAAAAGCATGCAAATTTAAGTTCCCTCAAACTCAAAAAAGAGGATAAATGGGCTAATTCAGTAAAGTCTGTTCTTTATGGTTTTGCAAGCGGGAATTTTGATCTTAAGGGAATCGATTTTACGATCTATACTGATATTCTTCCTTCCGCAGGGTTTGGAATCACTACAGCCATCAAGGTTGCTTCGGCGTGGGTCATCAAGGAACTTTGCGGAATCAAGTGTCCCCAGGATCAGATGCTCAAGGTTCTTGAAAGGGCCAACAGAAATTACTACGGAACGGACAACCACATGGCGGACACCTATGCCGCATTGTTTTCCAAGGAAGACAGCCTGGTACTCACGGATTATTCGGAAAAATCCTGGGATCTTATTCCTTTCAAGGTGAAGGATAGAAAGGTGATCCTTACAGATGCCAGTGTTCCAAGAATCGTCACATGGAACGAAGACAGCCTCATGCAGCCAGAAAATGTTCTCCTGCTTGGTGAGCTGAAGAACCTGAGGTCGAATGTCTATGGCGGATGGCAGTATGAGGAAAGTCAGACCGAAATAAACGAAGTCCTTGGTGTTGTAAACGAAGATACGAAAAGACGTCTTAATTGCATCATGAAGGAACATAAGTGTGTTCTTGACTGCATTGTCGGACTGCAGAAAAATGATTTTGCCTGCTTTGCCCGTTCGGTAAACAGAAGTCATGACAACATGAGGGATTACGAGATTTCCTGTCCTGAAATCGACTGGATCATCAAGAGAATCCGCAACCTCGATGAAAAACCCGATGACTTGAGGACTCCTGTAAACTGTGGCCGCATTACCGGCAAGGGATTTGGCCGCGGAATCTATTCAGTCCTCAGGGACGAGGATGTCGCCAAATACAAGGAAAAACTCGAGGAATATGAGCGTATTTTCGGTTTTGAGGCCCGCTGCTATGAAGTTGAACCGGCAAAGGGAGTTCACCTTCTATGAGAGTTCTCCTTGCGAATGACGACGGAATAAATGCTCCTGGAATTTCTGCATTGGCAAGAAGATTCAGCAGGGAGCATGAGGTTTACATTGTTGCTCCCGATACAAACAGGTCTGCCGCATCCTGCTCAATGACTGTTGCAAGACCCATGAAAATAGTGAAGATCGATTCGGAGAACCTTCCTTCCGTTGCGGCATTTTCCCTTGCAGGATCTCCTGTTGACTGTGCTCTTTGCGGAATTGCCGGGCCTCACGTTCCTGATGTTGATGTGGTTGTTTCAGGCATAAATGACGGACCTAATGTTGGTACTGACATCATATATTCAGGTACCTGTGGTGCTGCAAGACATGCGAGTCTTTCCGGAATTCCTGGTATCGCCTTGAGTGTTGACTGCAACTCCTTCCGCGATCCTCAGGACAGTGGAAATGACCTTTACTATGATACTGTCGCCGATTTTGCCTGCAGGAACCTTGAAAAGCTCATCGAACTTTGCGGCGAGAAAAAAATGGTCGGTGACCGTTATGTCTATGAACGTTTCGTGAATGTCAATACGCCATGCCTTAAGAAATACAAGGGTGTCAGGCTTACCAATCCATGCGTGCGCAGATATTTTGACAAGATAGAAATAGAGAAGATGGATGATGAATCCATGACCTCCACTTGTGTCGGAGAATGCAAGGTTTTCAGTTATGGTGATGATATGGCCGATTTCAAGGCTACGGAAAGCGGTTACGTTTCTGTCAGTTCCGTATATGCGGAAGCTGCCTTCGTGGACTTGAGGGGATTTGAAAATAGTTTTATTGTATAGAAGAGACTTCGGAATCAAAATGTTCCGGGGCTTACCATATTTCAGGGTGGGAATAATATGGCAGAAAGCATTTTAAAGGAAGGTATCTACCTCTATAACAGCGGGGACTATTCGGGTGCCCTTGCATATTTCATTTCTTTGCCGGAAGGTTGCGGGGCTGACCCTGATGATCTGGCTTATTTTCTTGGACTTTGCTATTCAAAACTGAAGCGCTATGACGATGCTCTTCTATACCTCGAGCAGGTTGTCACTTCTTCCAACGAGAAAAAAGAACTCTCTGAAAAAGAACAGGACAGGGTACTTCAGTGCCGTTATCTTCTTGCCGTGATCTATTGCCTGAGCGGCCGAAAAAAGCTTTCCGATTTTGAACTTAACAAACTTCTTGATATCGGGTACAAGCCTTCTTCTGTTTATGCATCCCTTGCCTACATTGCATGGGAACAGGGGAACTCCGGTCTCAGCACCGAATACTATGAAAAAGCCCTCAGCTATGACAGTTCCAATCCAACAGCCCTCAATGGAATGGGATACATTCTTGCCTGTGAAGGCAATGACCTTACCAGGGCTTTAAGCTGCTGTAAAAAAGCACTGGACATTTTGCCAAACAGCGCGGCTTGTCTTGACAGTCTTGGCTGGGTTTACTTCAAGATGGGGCTTTATTCAGAATCAAAGAAATATCTTGAGCGTGCCCGGAAGGAAGACAGTTCCAATCCTATTATCATGGAACATCTTTCGGAACTTGCCGATGCGGAACAGCTTTAGGGGATTTTAGTTTTATGAAAAAATCAGTTTCATTTTTTTCCACATTGTTGCTGCTTGCTTCTGTTTCATTTTCCCAGGTGAATCTTCGTGATACTGCAAGGGAGATCGACGGCTCTGGAAGATCTGCCAATTCCGGATTTGCTGAAGAGGAATTCAGACGGGGTGTTCAAAGCTATTATCGCGGTGCTTTCAATGAAAGCATCATGGAATTTGAAAAGGCCCTATCATATCTGCCTGGGGAGACTCTTATCCTTGACTGGCTTGGCAAGGCATATTACCGTGCCGGCATCGAGGGTGCTGCACTTCAACAGTGGAATTATGCCATTGATTCAGGTTACGGCGGAATCCTTTTGCAGAATAGGGTTGAGGTTGTAAGCAACAGGCGCGTGACTGAAAGCGAATATGGCTTTACCCAGAAGTTTACGGAATCCGGTTCTTTCCCTAATGTCAACGGAAAGGATCTTATCTATACCCATCCAGTTTCAACTCTTGCAAATCCTGATGGTTCTGTCTGGGTTGTTGCCTACGGAACCAATGATATCCTCCGTTTCAATGTAAATGGTGTCGTAGTTCAGAAAACTGGTGGCCCGATCAATGGCTTCGACCGGCCGATGGACATAATCCGGTTGAAGAACGGAAATCTTGCTGTAAGTGAAAGTGCCGGTGACAGAATTTCCATCCTTGATCCAAAGGGAACTTTCATAAAGTATATCGGGGAAAAGGGTAGAAAAATCGGACAGCTTATTGGTCCACAGTATCTTGCGGAAGACGAATACGGAAACATCTACGTGACCGAGTTTGGCAACAATCGTGTAAGCGTTTTTGATGCTGAGGGAAACGGTCTTCTTTATTTTGGATCAAGAACAGATGAGTTCCAGGGGTTGAAATCTCCGACCGGAATTGCCGTTGTTGATTCCAGGGTTCTTGTTGCTGACAGTGTTCTTGGCGGAATCTATGAATTCGACAGGGCCGGAAACTACATTGGGATTTTTGTCAATGACAAGACTTTTGCCCGTCCTGAAAGTCTCAAGAAATGGGGATCCCATCTTCTTGTGACAGATAAAAACAAAATTTATTCAATCGATGTTGCTGATGGATCCGTCGTGGAAAATGCTGTGACCGGAAAAGGACGCAGCCTTCTTACAAGTGCCGTCAGCGACCGCAATGGAAATATTGTTGTCACCGACTACAAGGCCAATGAAATCTACGTGATGTCAAAAATGACTGAACTTGTTGGTGGTTTCCATGTCCAGTTTGAACGGGTGATCGCGGACAACTTTCCAGAAGTCACTGTTGAAGTCAGGGTAGAGAACAGAAGGCGCCAGAGTGTTGTCGGTCTTGAACAGTCAAATTTCTTTATCACTGAAGGAAAGAAACCTGTGAGCTTTGAGCTGATAGGGGCGGCAAATAACAATGATGTTGCGGATATCACGATTTTGATTGACAGAAGCCTTTCGATGAAACCTTACGAGGAAAGATTGAATGCCGCCGTAAGGGAAATCACACAGTCCATGGAAGGCCGCGGTACAGTCAATGTCATCTGTGCCGGAGCTGTTCCTGTAAACGAATTTTCCGGTAATCCGTCCCAGCTTTCCGACTTTTCATGCAAGGCATTGAAGTGTCCATATGCTGAAAATGTATCAATCGATCTTGCCTTGAGACTTGCTTCTAATGGTTTGATCAATGCTGAAAAAAAGCGTGGAATCATTTACGTCACCGCTGGAGATTCCGTACAGAATTCCTTTACCCAGTATGCTCTGTCTGATCTTACTACCTACATGAACAACAACGCCATTTCATTCAGTACCATCCAGCTTACACAGAACGCTTTGTCTGATGAAATCACATATATCACAAATGATACGACGGGGTCTTTGTATTATATCTACAGACCTGAGGGACTTGGTGATGTGATAAAGGACATAATCAGCATTCCTTCAGGATTATATCAGTTCAAGTATACTTCATCCCTTTCTACGGAATATGGAAGAAAGTATCTTCCTGTTGAAATTGAAACCTATCTTCTTAATCGCTCCGGTCGTGATGAAACCGGTTATTATGCGCCTCTTCAGTGATGTGAAATCTGGTTCTGCCGGAGGGTTTTAATCCTTTTTATCAGAGCCAAGAGTTTTTCTGTTGATGTCGATGAGCCTTGCTTTTCTTAACCGAAGGGCAGGGTTCTTTTTTTCCATGTCAAAGATTGCCTTTTCGACTTTCGCTTTTTTTCTGTCACCAAAATCAAAAAGCTGTCCTTGTACCGGGGTGGAAGTGCTCTCTGTATTTGCGACTGAAAGACCAAGCAGCCTTATGCCGGATTCGTTGTCATATTTTTTCTGGAAAAGCCTTTTTGCCCGTTCAAAAAGATCATCTGCATTGGTGACCGCCAGCTCCGACGTTTCCTGTACTGACACGGTCTTGAAATTATCATAGCGAATTTTCAAAGCTACTGTCCTTGATCTGACATTTTCATTGTACATTCTCCAGATTATCTGGTTTGCAAGATCAAGAAGGGCTGTCTCTATTATGTATGTGTCCGTAAGATCGTAAATGAATGTTGTTTCTGCGCTGAGAGAGTGGTTTTTTGCCTCTTCTCCAAACTGCAGGCCCTCGTTTCCTCTGACTGCATTGTAAAGAAAAGTTCCCATGGAATCACCGAACAGGGTGATGAGGAGGGCCTGTGATTTGTCATAGATGTCTTTTGTTGTTTTGATTCCGTAGGCTTTCAACCTTTCCATTGTTTTTGTTCCGGCGCCCCAGACTTTTTCAAGTGGAAGTGAAAGCATGAACTCAGTTTCCTTTCCTTTTGGAATGAATGTGATTCCGTCTGGTTTTCTGTAACCTGATGCGATTTTTGCAATGTACATTGTGCTGGCGATTCCAACACTTACTGTAAGACCTGTTGCCTCATAGACTTTTTTCTTGAGTAATTTAGCAGCTTCCACCGGAGTGCCAAAAAGATGCTCGGTGCCCGTTATGTCTATGAATGCTTCATCAATGGACATCTGGATTACTGTCGGGGAGAAGTCGCAGAAAATGCCCATGATTTGCTTTGAAAGTTCAGAATATCTTTTGTAATTGCCTCTTACATAGATTCCGTTGGGACAAAGCTTCACAGCCTTGAAAGTCGGCATTGCGGAATGAACACCGTATTTCCTTGCCTCGTAGGAAGCGGTGGAAACTACAGATCTCCTGTCGCCCGGCAGTCCACCGACAATTACAGGTTTTCCTTTGTATTCAGGATGGTCCAGCTGTTCGACTGATGCAAAAAAAGCGTCCAGATCTACGTGTATGAAAATCCTGTCAAAATTCTTTTCCATTGTTCATAAGTCCCGAAATATCAAGTCGCTTTTGTTCATGAATGGCATGGGTTTCATCTACGAGAACATAGAAATCCATCTCTGCCTTGACCGGTACTCCATATTCCGTACTGAACAGCAGTATTATGTTCTCTTCAGCACCGTCCGGAATTTCAATCATCGCTTCATTGTAGGATTTCATCGTGTAGTTGAAATTGCATTCATAAAGCGGAGTGTTGGATTCACTTTTCAAGGTTGCATTGCATCTAAGAATTTTCTTTCCTTCAGGACATACAAACGTAAGAGCGTGGGTCAAAAGATCAAAATTATCTGTGGTATTGTATTTCAGAGTGATTGTTGAATTTTCTGATTCTGAAACCTCAATTGAAGTTGCGCTGTTGGATTCGAGAATCCCCCTGCTGAAAATATAGTTTCCGGCAAGAAAGAAAATGATCAGTCCCATACAGAAAAATTCTGAAAAAATGATTCCCTTCAGGAAAAATCCGATCTTGATGAATCTGAAACGTCTGATCTCCTTGATGTTCAGAAGAAGTGAGCAACGGATCCATTGAAATGCGAAAGGAACCAGGATCAGTGAGAAAATGAAATTTCCTCCAAAATTTGTGTCGATCAATCCGGAAATTCTGTCAGTCCTTGTGCTGAAAAAAATACTGGAGAACGGCTGGACCAGTGGAATTGTCATTAAAAGAAGTGTCGCAAGGGAAATGATCTTGCCTTTTGTTTTCTGCGAGATGAAGACAATGAAATACTCGATGATGAAAATAAACATGAGTGAAAGGTCAATTGATGCAAAAATAAAAATGTTGAGACCGCAGATGATGAGCGTCAGAAATGAAATGGAAGAAAGGGATAGTCTGAACTTGTAGTAGCTGTGTATAAAGACCAGTGCGAAAAGCATGGCCATTGTGATTCCGGTTTTCAGTGCAAAATAAAACACTGGATTTTCAGAAAAACCATGGAAAAGTTTCTGGTTCAAAAAAAGGAATATGGTGCAGATCAGAATGTACAAAGGAAGATGAAACCAGGTTCTGGAAAGATCCTTGAATATGGCTTCATTTTTGGCATTGTTCGTAAATGAAGAAAAACACAGGGAAATGAGAACTATAATGGTGAATCCAATGTAAATGACAGTGAGCAAAGATTCGTTCAGCCATAAACTGAGTGAGCCTATTTTCATGTTGTTGTAGTGGATGTTTTCTGAAGTGTTTTCAAGAAGGCTCACCTGCATTTGAATTGAACCAAGAATATTCAGATCTGTCTGGGAATGTCCCAATGGGAAACCTGTGCTTGTGATTTCATTTCCCATGAATGAAGCAAGCCTTTCATTTTCTGCAAAAAAATAACTCAATGGTGTGTAGAGAAGATTTCCGGAAACTGAAACAGGCTTCTGGTTGTCGACAAAAGCATTGTCCACGGTTTTTACAATCCACATCGGTGAGATTGTTCCGGCTGCTGTAGATTCGATTACAGGAGATGAATATCTTTCGTCAAAAACCACAAAGGCGCAGATGGAATCTGTTTCATAAAGCTGCTGGGCATAATATTCCGTTGCGTTTGGAACGTTTGAAGCCACATCAAGTGTATTTTTTTCAGTGTCACATGAAAAAAGGAATATGGTGTCATATGGAAGATTCCGTTCCTTTGTTTCTTCGATAGCCTTGAATATGAATTCCGGATCGGAAAGAAAATATTCCTGGGTAAAAGCGAAGATTGCAGTTTTGTATGGTGTTTTCCTTGCTGTATTTTCTTTTTCTGTCGATTGGATTTCAACGGTGATGTTGAATGGAAATTTCCCCGCGAATTCAGGTGCTATTACAGTCCTCTGGCAGTCAAGACCATGTTCTGTAAGTTCCTTTTCAACCGCAGTGGATATGGTGAATTGGGAAGGCAGTTCCGCAGAAAAAAGGGGAGAAAGGCTGCAGACAAGCAAAATCGCGGATAGTATTCTGTAAATGCGCATCTGACCCTTCATAGACCTTCAATTTTATCAAAATAGACTGTTTTCTACAATCATCGGTTTTTCATGGAATTCATGTCAGGATTTTTGGAAAGATAAAGTTTTTTTTGACAGTTTACATTACACTTGTGTTGATATATAATAATATGGTAATAAAGGAGCCTTTCTATACATGTGTGCAGAAAAAAAGAAATTCATATTGGATTTGCCGCTTAAGGTTATTCTTACAGAAGACGGAACTTCTCACTTTCTCAGTCATAAAAAGCAGCTCCTTACTTTGCAGCTTGCGGACAACCGTTCTGCCCATGGTGTAAGCCTTGATCATTTTTCTCCAGGTTCCCTCCAGAACATGATTCTTCTTGACTATATTTCAAAGATGGAAATTTCCATGCCGGAATTTGTATCCCATCGTCAGGAAGTCATGGATCTGTCAAAGCTTATAGTTTTTTCAATTCTGTACAAGCAGTTTGACCGTGAGATCTATTCTCAGATCATCCAGTGTGAATGTGTAAGGCTTTACAACCGTTCTCATCCGTCCCAGCTTATCGATGAGAAGACTCAGATTCCTGAAAAACAGCTCAGGGCTACCCTTGCGATGAAGGATGCCACGATCCAGTCTGCACGTAAAACCATTCTTGATCCTGTATGGAAGAGCATCATGGCCAACAATGAATACTCTCCTGAAGAAAAGAACGTTTTCCTTTTGATGACTGAAAAATTTCTTAACCGACTTAGCCTCATGAACTGGTATATCATCGTCAAGTTCTATAAGGAAGAAGGTTTTTCTGAAATCCTTTCAATCTTGAGGCAGCAGCTGGCGAATTATATGACAAAATCAAAGGTTGCTGAGTATATTTCCGTTATGGTTATGGAACTTGCCCTCAATAATGAAAACAACAACGTAAAGAAGGCTGCAAAATATCTTTATCAGGGAATTGAAAATGCTGATACTTTGATTTTTGACCCTAAGATCCGTGGGGAAATCGTAAAGGAACTCCAGCGCAAGCATGAACTTGTATTCATTTCATGGACACTTGGTGGTGGTTCCATGTCCATCGGTAAGCAGGGACTTCTTCAGATTACTCTGTTCAACAAGGATGATGAGTTCCAGGAAGTCAAGGAAAACATTGAAAGCAAGATGGCTTCAAGCAATAAGAAGAAATCCCTTATTGACTTCTATCGCCAGATGCCTGAAGGCCAGGAAGGTACTGACCTTGGATTGTACTATCTTTCATATCTTGAAGATGCCTGTAAGAAAGTCAACATCAAGTTTGAATCTCTCGTCAATCAGTCTTCTACAAGTGATCTGACCATCATCAACTTGAAGTTTAATTTCGGATGAGCAGTTTTCCCCGTGTTTTAGCCGTAGTTTTATTCTCTTTTTTTCTCTTTTCCTGTTCAAATGGTGATCCGTCTGTTTCTTCTTCAAGTTATAAGTTGATTTATGATTTCAAAGATGAGGATTCCCTGCCTGATATTTCTCTTTCTGTTTTTGTTTCTGTAGAATCTGATGAAACACGAGGTGAATCTCTCAGGATCGTCAATGAAAAAAGTGGACTGGAATGGAAGTGTTCCGGCATTGAATTGAAAAAAATTGAAGCCAACGAGGATAATAAATGGGTCGGTTATACCAATTTCCGTCCTGCAAGAGATTCAAGTTTTCCAAAAGGGCTATATTCAGTTTGTTATGAGGATAAATCGGAACTGGAAGCTGAATCATCGTTCAGGTTGCTTTATCCGGATGAACTTTCCGGCGCAAAAAGTTCCGATTTTCCGCAGATATTCACTGTTCCGGCTGTAAAAAAAATTGCCATATATTCAAATGAAGATGAACTTCTTTTCTTTGGAGAAGAACCACATTCCTGGGAAAATAATGAAAACATTCTCATGGAATTGAAGACAGCCTGGAGCAAGAGGGTCTGTTATTGTATAAATGGAAATTCAATTTTTTGTCTTATGCCTCCAGTGGAGCTTGGAAATAAAAACTACATAAAAGAAGATAAAAGCGAGGAAAATTAATGCCAGACAACGTCAGTGAGAATTTTGAAAGAACGGATGATGATTCTGACAATTCGATTTTTAGAAGACCTGTCAGGACTTTTGTCATCAGGGCAGGTCGCCTTACTACGAGTGAAAGAAAAAGTTATGATGAACTTCATCATGTCTGGTGCATTCCTTATGAACACAAGACGCTTAACTATACGGAAATATTCAATAATACAAATCCTGTGATCATGGAAATTGGTTTTGGAATGGGCCATGCCACATCCATAATCGCAGAAAACAATCCTGACATAAACTATATTGGCAGCGAAGTTCATGTGCCTGGAGTCGGAAGGCTTCTCGGTGACATCAAGACGAAGCAGCTGAAAAATCTTTATATAATTGAGCATGATGCCCTTGAGATCCTTGAGACAATGATTCCAGACAATTCCCTTGCCGGTTTCCACATTTTCTTTCCGGATCCATGGCCTAAGAAAAAACACCACAAGAGAAGAATGCTCCAGCGTCCTCGTACCGATCTTCTTGCAAAAAAGCTTGCGCCTGGCGGTTATCTTTATTTTGCAACTGACTGGCAGGAATATGCAGAAAGTGCCCTTGAAGAACTTAAGATGACTGAAGGTCTTGCAAATAAATACGAAGGTTATGCTCCTCACCAGGAATGGAGGCCACGAACAAAGTTTGAGCAGAAAGGACTTGATGCGGGTCGTGATATATATGAGCTTTTCTTTGTGAAAGAATAGACGATATTTGGGAGGGGACATGGACTTGTTTGATATTGAAGCTGCCGCAAGAAAGAGCAGTGACGATCTTAAAAACTCATCAGTGAAGAGAATCTCAGAACTTGAAAAGCTCATAGTCAGATATCAGAACTCCTACTACAACGGTGAAAGTGAAATCCCTGATGCCGATTTTGACAGGCTTTGGGATGAACTTAAATCCCTTGATCCTTCCAATCCCATTCTTCATAAAGTAGGGGCAGACAGTGGCAATTTTGAAAAAGCTCCACATGTCATGCCTATGGGCAGTCAGGAAAAAGCCGCCAATCCTGAAGAATTTCTTGAATGGGCAAAGAAACACGATTACAGTGAATATCTTGTTGAATATAAACTTGACGGTGCCAGTCTTGAACTTCAATATATAAACGGAAAGCTTCTAAGGGCTGTTACACGAGGCGACGGAACCATAGGTGATGTCATTACCGATAATGCGGTGAAAATGAAGGGTGTTGTAAAGACTCTTTCATCTGATTTTTCAGGTGGAATCCGCGGTGAAGTAATCATGACTCATCAGGTCCATAAAAACCTGTACTCAGACAAGGCAAACTGCCGCAATGCTGCAAATGGTTTGATGAAAAGAAAGGATGGTGAAGGCTCTGAAAATCTAACCCTCATCGTCTATGATGTCTGGGCTACTGATGGAGAGCAGCCTTTCAAGGATGAGGAAGGAAAACTTGACTTTCTGAGATCCAATGGATTTGAGACTGTTCCTCTGGCAATTGTTGAATCTGCGGATGATGTGATTGCCTACCGCGAGCGGGTCATGGAGATGAGGAAATCCCTTGATTATGACATTGATGGTCTTGTAATCAAGGAACGTGCCGTCAATCATGAAGATGCCTCCCGTGACAGACCTGAGCATCAGATTGCCTTTAAGTTCAGTCTTGAAGAAGCTGTTTCCGTTCTGCGTGAAGTTGAATGGGGGGAAACAGGATCTACATATACTCCTGTTGCTGTTTTTGATCCTGTTGAACTCAACGGAACGACAGTCAGACGCGCCTCTCTGGTCAATACAAACCTGATCAATTCCCTTGACCTTAAGATCGGCAGCCATGTTGTGGTTGTAAAGCGTGGAGAAATCATTCCAAAGATCATCAGTGTCGTTCCTTCACTGGAAAATGAAAAGCTTTCCGAAATTGAAATTCCGTGTAAATGCGGAACCTGTGGAAGCGACCTTGTTGATGAAGGCACCAGATTGTTCTGCCCGAACAAGTCATGCTCAAAAAAAGTTCTTCATCAGCTTTTAAAGTGGGTTTCCGTAGTCGACATCCGGGATCTTGGTGAAACACTTGTCACACAGCTTTTCAACACCTCTCTTGTAAAATCCATATCAGACATCTATAAGCTCACAGTGGAAAAGCTGACCCCGTATTTCCTTGATGCGGAAAGCATTGAGTCAGGAAAAAAATCCTTGGGTGCTGAAAAAGTTTATGCTTCGATACAGGGACACAGAAAAATTTCCCTTGCGAAATTCATTGCCGGTTTTGACATTGAAGGAATAGGCGAGACTGTCGTTGAAACACTCATGAGTGAAGGGTATTCAACTCTTGACAAAATGATGGTTGCGACTGAAGCTGAGATTGCAAACGTATACCGCTTTGCAGAAATTCTTGCCCATACTTTTGTAAGTGGAATTCATGAAAACAAAGATGAGATGCTTGCTTTGGTAAATGATGGGACAATAACCCTTGTTCAGGGCGAAAACACAGGCAGCCTTGCGGGACTTTCCTTCTGCTTTACCGGAGAACTTAAGACAATGAAACGTGCCGATGCCCAGAATATGGTTAAAGAAAAAGGCGGAACTGTAAAGTCTTCTGTTGTCAAAGGTTTAAGCTATCTTGTGACCAATGATACAACCAGTGGCTCTTCAAAAAATAAAAAAGCTGCCGAGCTTGGTGTTCCTATCATCAATGAAGAAGAATTCCTTGCTTTGGTAAAATAAAAAAGGCTGTCCGATAAGTAACTTCAGGGTGGTTGAGCGCAGTCGAAACCACCCTTAACTTGACAGCCTCTTGTAATGCTGTTTTATTTCTTTTTCTTTCCTAAGTAGGCTTCCTTGACGCTTTCGTTTTCAAGGAGTTCCTTTCCGCTTCCTGTAAGTACAATTTTTCCTGTTTCAAGAACATAGCCAAGGTCGGCTGTCTTCAATGCCATGTTTGCGTTCTGCTCGATAAGGAGAATTGTAACTCCAGCTTTGTTTACTTCCTTGATGATTGAGAAAATGTCCTGGACAACAAGGGGGGCAAGACCAAGAGATGGTTCATCCATCATCATGAGTTTTGGACGGCTCATGAGGGCGCGTCCTACTGCAAGCATCTGCTGTTCACCGCCGGAAAGTGTTCCTGCATACTGCCAGTTTCTTTCCTTAAGGCGTGGAAAGAGGGAATAAACCCATTCAATATCTTTTTCAATTTCTTTCTTGTCATTTCTGAGGTAAGCACCGATCCTCAGATTTTCTGCCACAGTAAGATCTGTGAAAACCTTGCGTCCCTCAGGAACAAGAGCAATTCCTTCAGAAACTGTCTTGTATACCTTGTTGCCCACGATGTTGTTTCCAAGAAATGAAATTTCCCCTGATTCTGGAGAGACAATTCCAGCGATGGATTTGAGCAGAGTGGACTTTCCGGCTCCGTTTGCTCCTATCAGTGTTACGATCTTTCCTTCTGGAACTTCGAGACTTACATTCTGAAGAGCTTTGATTCCGCCGTATGATACGTTAAGGTTGTTTATTTTAAGCATTGTGGACTCCCATTATGATACTTTTTCTTCGCCAAGATAAGCGGAAATAACTACAGGGTCATTCTGTACTTCCTCAGGTGTTCCCTTTGAAATGAGGGCTCCAAAATTAAGTACGTAGATTCTGTCTGAAATATTCATTACAAGGTCCATATGATGTTCAATCATGAAAACTGTAAGCTTGAAGTCGTCACGTATCTTATAGATGAAATCCGTCAGGTTCTGTGTCTCCTGAGGATTCATGCCTGCTGCAGGTTCATCAAGAAGAAGAAGTGATGGGTTTGTCGCAAGGGCGCGGGCAATTTCAAGACGTCGCTGGAGACCGTATGGAAGTGAAGTACACTTTTCATTACGCACCTCATAAAGCCCAAGTATGTTGAGAAGTTCTTCCGTTTCCTGTCTCTGTGCTTTTTCCTCTTTTGAGTTCAGTCTGAATGTTGCTGAAAACACGTTGCTTGTTCTGCGGCAGTGTTTTGCGATGAGTACATTGTCGAATACACTCTGGCTTTTCCAAAGACGGATGTTCTGGAATGTGCGGGCGATACCAAGTTTTGTAATCTTGTCTGGTGTTGGCTCAAGGTGATCTCTGTACATGCCGTTGTTTATGCCAGCATAGAGTTTTTTCATCTTTCCTCGCGGAAAGTTTTCAATGATTTTGTTTCCGTTGAAATATACAGCTCCGTTTGTAGGTGAATAAACTCCTGTAGCAACATTGAATGCCGTTGTTTTTCCAGCACCGTTTGGGCCGATCAGGGAGACGATTTCATTTTTGTTTACTTCAAGAGATAGATTGTTTACAGCCACAACGCCACCAAACTGCATTGTGACATTTTCCATTTTAAGTACGTTTTCTTTCATTTTATTCTATTCTCCTGATTTTGCTGAAACTGACGGATTTTTCTTTTTGCCGATGGATTTGAAGAATCTCATGAGACCTGCAAGATTGAATTCATTTTCACCCATGATACCGCGCTGATAGAAAAGAACGATGGCCATGATGATGACGCTGAATACAACTTTGCGGAAACCAGGTTTCATGAAACCAAGGTGGAGTCCTCCAACAAAGACATTTGAATTGTCAAGGAATCTAAGCCACCATTCAGAACATGCGATGAAAAGAAAGCTTGAGATGCAGCTTCCAGTTACGGAACCCATTCCGCCGATTACGACGATAAGAAGAATTTCGTAGGTCATGGCAGACTTGAACTGGTTTGCCTGAATTGTTGTCTGGAACATGGCAAGCAACGCACCTGAAATCCCTGCAAAGAAAGAACTGATCACGAAAGCCATTCTTTTGTGGTGTGCAAGGTTGATTCCCATGGCTTCTGCGGCGACTTCGTCATCACGGATTGCCTTGAACGCACGTCCGTAAGTTGAATTGATCAGCAGGACTATGATCGCTATGCAGACAGCTGCAACAGCGAACGGAAACAATGTAGAACGGAATACGGGATAGCGGCGCAGAAGGTTTGAACCGTTTGTGATTACACCAAGCTTGTCCCACTGGAAAAGTGCTCTGATGATTTCAGCAAAACCAAGAGTTGCGATCGCCAGGTAGTCGGATTTGAGACGTAGAACCGGAAGTCCAATGAGAAAAGCAATGAAAGCTGCGACAAGACCTGCAAGGATCATTGCTGCAAAAAGAGGAATCGTAAACTGGATGAGTCCGCCATCAAAGTACTGGTAAACCTGTGCGCGGGATGCAACCGGAATGGTAAAGATGGCATATGTGTATGCTCCAAGAAGCATGAAACCAGCCTGTCCCAGAGAAAACAATCCTGTGAATCCGTTGAGAAGATTCATGCTTACGGCAACGAGAGCATAAATGGCACCCTTTTTCAGTACAGTAAAGAGCATGGAAGTTCTTGGAAGTATCTGCTCAAGAATTGCTACGGCAACAAAAAGCAAAGCCAGAAGGGCAAAACTTATAAATGTATTCTGATTTTTCTTGATATCAATCATCGCTTGTCTCCTTAAACTTTGTCTGTCTGCTTTTCGCCGAAAATTCCTGTAGGCATGAACATCAGAACAATGATGAGAAGAACAAAGGTGAAGGCATCGCTGAATGTGGTCCATCCAAGGCCCTTGATGATGTTCTCACAGATTCCGATTACAAAAGCTCCGATGACGGCTCCCGGAATTGATCCGATTCCACCGAAAACAGCTGCAACAAAAGCCTTGAGCCCTGGCATTCCGCCTGAAGTTGGAGTAACACCGGTATAATTTGAGAAGAAGAGGAGGGAACCGACTGCTGCAAGTGTCGATCCGATGACAAAAGTTGTACTGATGACTCTGTTGATTCTGATTCCCATAAGGTTTGATGTCTCAAAATCCTTTGATACTGCACGCATGGCCATACCGATCTTTGTATGCTTGATGAGCATTACGAGGGCGATTACAAGTGCGACAGTAAGGAAAGGAGTGATTATCGTCACTCTCTTTGTCATTGCAGATGCAATCTGTATAGGATCTGAGATCCATGGAATAGGAGGATAATACTTTGTAAGGCCTCCGGTGATGTACAGGGCAATGTTCTGCAGAAGATACGACATTCCGATTGCGGAAATCATGATCGACATGCGGGGTGCTTCCCTCAACGGTTTGTAGGCAATTCGTTCAATTGAAAAGCCAAAGAATGCCGTGAGCAGGATTGTGAATGGAATTGAGATGTAAAGCGGCATGCATGTATAGAGGTAGATCATGATGAGACCGGATGCCATGAAAACATCTCCATGGGCAAAGTTGATGAGGCGAAGGATACCGTATACCATGGTATACCCAATGGCAATGAGGGCATACTGGCCTCCAGTTGAAATCCCCGCCAGAATATAAGGCAGATTTGTGTTGAAGAAATCCATTTCAATACTCCGTCTGTTGATTTTTGTTATCGATAATCATTCAAGGCGTTTGAGTGATTACTGATAACAAAAATCAGCCCCTGAGGGCTGATTTTTGTCAATTAGTTGATCTTCTGGATTGCAACGAATTCCCATGTTGCATCGCTGTTGTTCGCGTGCTTGATGTATGCACCGTCGCGTTTTGCATCACCAGTAGCATCGAATTCGATGAGACCTGTGATACCTGTGTAGCTGATTCCAGGGAGAGCCTTCATGATGTCTTCACCCTTTGTAGAACCTGCTGCCTTGATTGCTTCAAGGGCAATATTGTATGCATCGTATGCCATTACAGGGTTTGCTGCAACGATATCGTTTCCACCGTTGTCTGTAAGGTATTCATTCTTTGAGTTGATCCATGAGCGGAAGTCCTTTACGAAGTCTGCGACTCTTGCGTCTGTTGAACCTTCAGCGAAGAATGTTGTTACGTTGATGTCAACGTTTGTTCCTTTTGCTGCATTGAGGATAACGTTGGAATCCCATGTATCGCCGGCGAGGATTGGCATACCAAGCTTCTGTGTGTTTGCCTGTTCGATGATGAGGGCAGCTGCTTCTGTTGAAACCGGTGAGCAGAATACGTCTGCACCCATGTTCTTTGCATTTGTTACATATGCTGCAAAGTCGCTTGTTCCTTCTGGGAATGTTTCATAAACAACTTCACCACCAAGCTTCTTGAAACCTTCGATGAAGTAGTTTGCAAGACCTACAGAGTAGTCGTCACCAAGCTTTGCAAGAACATATGCTTTCTTTGCATTGAACTTGTCGTGGGCAAGAGATGCGAGAACTGTTCCCTGGAATGGATCAAGGAAGCAGATGCGGAAGTAGTGGTCGTTGCCAAGTGTAACCTGTGGGTTTGTACATGTAATACCGATGGCAGGAATTCCTGCAGAAAGGAATGTGTCGCTTGCTGCGATTGAAACACCTGAACCGTAAGATCCAAGAACGATTGAAACTCCCTTTGATACAAGTTCAGAAGCTGCTGTAACAGCCTTGTCGTTTGATGATTCGTTGTCTACGCGTACAAGTTCAACCTTGTATTCTTTTCCTGCGATTGTGACTGTAGGAATCTTTTCGTTTGCATAGATTGCACCAAGAGTTTCCTGCTTTCCGCCTGCACCGTTGTCTCCAGATGCTGGTTCGTAGATACCGATCTTTACTGTGGCTGCCTTTGATCCACCACAACCTGTAAGAGCAAATGCCATTACTGCTGCTGCAAATGTAATTGCAATTTTCTTCATTTTAATTCTCCTGAAAAAAAGATGTAAAAATTATACTAATATTATGATGTTTTATAAACACCAAATTGTAAAAAATAGAAATCAGTTCTGCTCACCAGAAAATGTAAAGTCCGAGGTGAAAAAGTCCGGGCTTACGGCTTCAAGGTTCAGTCTTGTTTCCCAATGAAGATGAGGACCTGTCGCAAGCCCTGTGGCTCCGCTAAGTCCAATGAGATGTCCCTGTTTCACAGAGTCTCCTTCCTTTACCTTCAGTTCGCTCATGTGGTAGTAAAGTGTGTAAAGCCCTGGAAGATGTTCGATGACAACGCTCCATCCGGTTGAAATTCTGTTTTCCGCCATGACGACTTTTCCGTCCGAGGCTGCACGTACTTCAGTTCCTGCTGGAACTCCGTAGTCGATTCCAAGATGAAGGCTTGTGGAGGAATTCCCCGTGTTGTACTGGTAGACCCTTCTGTCTGCAAAGAAAGATGTGCGTCTTGTCGATTCAACAGGAGCTTTGAATGCATTCTGGCAGTAGACGTTCTGCGGATTTATTGTCTCAAGAATTGCGTTCAGTCTGCTTATCTGGTCCATTCGTGCTTTGCTTGTGTCGGTTTTTATGCTTGTGTTGGCTCCATCAAGTTCAAGAGTCTCAGAGACAAATTCCTTGTGTTCAAGAATGAAGGGGAGTGAAAATTCCTTTGTTTCGCCAAGGATCGTGTAGGTGATCCTGAGGCTGCATTTTGTATCCTTCGTCCACCATGAGGAAAGCGGAACTCCTGCAAGCATGGTCTTGCTTGTTTTTGTGGCTTTTGATACAGCGTAAAAGTCTGCGTTTCGAGAACTTTTGCCTTCGACAATAAGCTCAAGGTTTGCGGTGGACTGCGAGATGTCATTTTTCGTGACCTTTGCCTTTTTTGTTCCCGATGAGGTCTGTGTTATCTTCATGCGGACAAAAACTGCGTCTCCGGGAAATGCCTTCTCATTGTAGTTTACATTGATGCCGTAATCTTCTCCTGAAAATATGGCCTGCCTTGCAAACACCAGATTGGCGGTTGTAAGAACAGAAAAAATAACTGTCGTAAAAATCTTTTTCATATGCTTTTCCTCAAATCCTTTATGTTCAGCTGAAGTGTCTCTATTCCGTTGAATGTGTTTCTTTCTACGGAATACAGAATATCGACTTTATCACCGTTTTCAATTTCCCTGTGGAGCATGTCTCCGGCACCCCAGAACAAGGCTGGCCATTTAGATTTTCCACAGTCCAGATTCAGCTTGAGATGCGTGCGTTCCGTTTTTCCGACTGTAGTTGCCTGGATGACCGGGAGATTCCTTGACATGAAAAGAATTCCGTCGTTCTCATTTCCGTAGGGCTCAAACTGGTCAACAATCTTTATCAGATCCGGCGTCATGAACTGAGGCGGAACTTCCGCGTCGATGTTCTGCGATGAATCCTCTTCCCTGGATAATTCAATGGAGCTGGAGTTTGCCTTGAGGAGGGAAAGAAATTTTTCAAGGTCATTTTTTTCAATTGTGAATCCGGCTGCAAAATAGTGGCCTCCATGACTCACAAAAATGTCCTTCATTTTTTCAAGAAAAACGGTGACGTCGAAATTCCTGCAGCTTCTCATGGATCCTACGATGTATTCGCCGACGGATGTCATGATGATTGAAGGAATTCCAAACTCCTCGACATATTTGCCCGCAAGAATTCCTGAGACACCTTTGAAAATATTCTCGTTGTATACGACGCAAAGTTTGTTGCTGTATTCGCTTATGGAATCATGAGCCTGCTGGTGTGTCAGGTTTTTTGCTTCAAGAGTAAGGTCCTGTCGTTTTGTGTTGAGTTCAAGGATCTGCTTTGCAGTCTGTTCCCTGTAGGTTGGATCATCGGATGTGAAAAGGTCTACTGCGATGGAAGCCTGTCCAAGACGGCCTGCTGCGTTCAGTTTAGGATCTATGGACCATCCTATGTCCTTGGAAGTGATTTTTTTGCCGAGCAGGTTCAGCTGGGAGAGTAATTCCACAAGGCCCTTTCTTGTTCTTCCGGCGTTAATGTACTCAAGACCTTTGCGGACAAAAATTCTGTTTTCATCAACCAGAGGCATGACGTCTGCGATTGAGGCAAGGGCAACAAGCTGAAGGTCCTTTTCTTCCGCGGAAACGAATGACGGATTTTCCTTTTTCAGTTTCTGCTGAACATAGGTTACGAAGATGTTGTAGAATCCTCCGATTTCCGTAGGAGAGTGGTCGCCGTATCTTGCGATTCGTGACATTTCCTTTATTTGGGAAAGATCTGCGTTCCTCAATTGTGGAAAAAGGCCTGCGATCTCGTTCTTCATCTCAAGGACGTTGAAATCCGCGGAACCACCGAAAGCCTGTTTAAGTAAAGTTGAAGTTTCCTTTGCATCCCAGCACAGGATAAGCTGTCCCTGAAGGTATGAAGGCAGTTTCGTGTCTGAGATCGACTTTTCTCCCGGAATGATGGTTTCCGTAAGTCTGCTTGAAGGAACAAGATTGCGGAGCTTGATGCATTCCAGCACGATTGAATCGTCCTCTGTCCGTGCGTTGAGCAATGTGACGTCGGATTTGTACCACTTGCTTCTGGAAAACCTGAGGGCACTTGCGAGCTTGTAGGTGAGTGCGCATCCGCAGATTTCCTCAAAGGGATAGCCGGAACCCTTTACCTTTGCGTTGAGGATTATGGAATCTTCTGGAACATTTTCCTGTGGATTATGATGGTCTGTGACGATGACATCGATTCCTTTTTCCGTGGCATAGGCAATCTCATTGTTGTTTGCTATTCCGCAGTCGACCGTAATGATCAGGGATCCATACTGCGATGCAAATTCATCAATCGCTTCGATTGAAAGACCGTAGGCATCATCACCCTGCGGTACCCGGAACTGAACGTCCACACCCATGGATTTTAGGCATTCGTATAGAATTGTCGTAGCCGTAACTCCATCCACGTCCCTGTCGCCGAAAATCAGGACTTTTTCTGAATTTCCGTTTTCATCTTTTTCAGCTGCGTCAAGAATACGGTCTACCGCATCCTCCATGGAATTGAAAAGAAAAGGGTTGTGCTGATAGCGCAGGTCATCCTCAAGATAATAAAAAATATCGCGACCTTTTGTGATTCCGCGTCTCAGAAGTATGCTTGCCGTTATGGCATCGGTTTTGTATTTCTGCTGAAGTTCTTCAACATCTTTTTTCAGTACGTTTGTTTTGTTCCAGTTCAAGTTTTTTTACCTTGGTTTTTTGATGTCAGGTCATCCCGGAAAATTAATTTCCCAGAAGCCGGATTGTGATTTTGCAACATCAATTATACTATAAATGGTAAGAAATTACAAAATTCCGGCACCGCTTTCCAGAGTCTCAAGCCTCGTTTCTGCTGCCTTTTCAATGAGATGGTACAGAAGCCTTTTTAGCTTATAGGCTGACTGGGCTGGTAGCAGCAGTTCCCTTACTTTTCCCGGGGTAAGCTCGTTTATTGCGGCAAGGTAGGTTATTCCGTGTATGTCGATTTTAAAAAGGCCGGCTTCATTGCGTACCTGTTCACTGCTGTAGGGAATGCAGTCTCCGCAGACAAAACCGTTCTGCAGTTCGATGTAGGAAGGTTCAGTTTCTTTTGCCAGCAGTGAAGTTCCGCATGAAATACATTCCCTTACGTCAGGCTGAACTCCCAGGATTCCCAGATAGCGCCACAGAAAACGCAGCATTCCAAGGCGGGCTTCGTCCTCGTTTACCGCATCTATCCCATCAAGAAATGCTGAAAACAGAACAAATGCACCTGCAGGATCTCCGGCGCACCTGGTTTTCATTATGATTTCTGCGCAGAGTGAAGCAGCCCATGCCTTGAAAAGGTTTTCCCTTATGGAAAGATGGATTTTTTTCGCATCAAAATCGGTGATTTTAACAGAATGTTTTATATTGTCGGTGTAAAGATAAAGGTTTCCGCAGTTGAAAGGCTGAACCATGGATCTGAGGCGGCTTTTAGGACCCCCGTATAACACACAGTTAATCAATCCCTGATCGGGTGTCAATATTGTGACCAGGCGATTCTGTTCTCCCTGTTCCCTGAGTGAGAAGATTATTCCACGGGTTTCCCTGTTTCTGTCAGCCATGACTATAATCTATACGGATTTGGATTTTTAGGGAATGGTCTTTTCAGTTTTTGTGGATGCCCTTTGATTTCAGGGTGTCATTGTTACAAGTGTTTTTTTTCTATATAATATTTTCCCTATGGGTATTTTTGACGACGAGAAAATCGTGATTCAGGGTGCAAGAGAGCACAATCTTAAAAACATATCTGTGGAGATTCCACGCAACAAGCTGGTGGCGGTTTCCGGACTTTCTGGTTCCGGTAAATCTTCCCTTGCCTTTGATACTCTTTTTGCTGAAGGCCAGCGACGTTATATGGAAAGTCTTTCGTCATATGCCAGGCAGTTTCTTGGAAGGATGGACAAGCCTGATGTGGATCTTATTACGGGACTTTCTCCTGCCATTTCCATTGAGCAGAAAACGACCCACAAAAATCCTCGTTCCACAGTTGGAACAGTAACGGAAATCTATGACTATTACCGTCTGCTTTTTGCACGAATAGGAAAAGCCCACTGTCCCGAGTGCGGCCGTGAAATCAAGGAACAGTCCGTTGACCAGATCATCGACACGATTCTTTCCTGGAACGAAGGAACAAAGCTTACATTGATTGCTCCTGTTGTCCGTGGCAAGAAAGGTGAGCACCAGAAGATCATTGACGACGCAAAGAAAGCTGGTTTTGTCCGTGCACGCATCGATGGTCTTATGGTTGAACTTGAGGATTCCATAAAACTTGACAAGCAGAAAAAGCATACCATTGAAATCGTAGTTGACCGCATTGTCTTGAAGTCCGACATCAGAAAGCGTCTTGCAGATTCAGTTGAGACAGCTTTGAATTCTTCAGGCGGAATCGTAGTGGCCCTGCGCCGTGTAAACAAAGGAGATGCTGCCTACAAGGAAGTCTGTGCGGCCATGGATTTACGCGGAACAAATTACGACCGCGACGCAGATTACATTGAAGAAGAAGTTTTCTTCAGCCAGAAAAATGCCTGTCCTGACTGTGGTGTTTCAGTTCCGGAACTTCAGCCAAGATTGTTCTCATTCAACAATCCATTTGGAGCCTGCCCTGACTGTACTGGTCTTGGTGAGAAAATGGAATTTGACATGGACCTCATCTGTCCTGACAGAAACCTGAGCTTCAATGAATACGCCTATGGACCTTTCAATCCGGAAAGCAACTGGAACAGTGCCTTGTTCGGTGCGGTTTTTGATGACATCGGGTTTGATGCAAATACTCCTGTAAAGGAAATGACAAAAAAACAGATGGACATCGTCTGGAACGGAACCGGAGACCGCGCTCTCAAATGGGTTTACCAAAAACAGAGTGGCGAGGGCATGAGCACATACAACAGACCATGGCCTGGAATTTTTTCAGAACTCCGCCGCCGTTATGCGGAAGCCTGGGGTGACAATGCCCGTGAAAATCTTGAAAAATTCATGTCCCATAAGGAATGCAAAAGCTGCTGCGGAAAAAGACTTCGCAAGGAAGCCCTTGGAGTTACCGTCGGCGGAATGAACATATGGGATCTTACTGAACTTTCCGTAAGTGATACTATAGAATTTTTTGAGAAGCTGGATCTTACTGAAACGGAAAGAAAGATTGCCGCTCAGGTTTTAAAGGAAATCACAAGCCGCCTTTCATTCCTCAAAAATGTCGGTCTTGATTACCTTACATTGCAGAGAAGTGCCGCAACTCTTTCCGGAGGAGAGGCTCAGCGCATCCGTCTTTCAACTCAGATCGGTTCCGGTCTTACCGGAGTCATGTACATTCTTGACGAGCCTTCCATCGGTCTTCATCAGAGGGATAACCAGCGCCTCATAGATTCCCTTACATATCTTCGTGATCTGGGAAACACCGTCATTGTCGTTGAACACGACGAGCAGACCTTGCTTACAGCAGACTGGCTTGTGGACATTGGGCCGGGTGCGGGCGTTCACGGCGGAACGGTAATGGCCAGTGACACACCTGCCAACGTGATGAAAAATCCCAACAGCATTACCGGGAAATATCTTGCGGGCCTCATCCGCATGCCTGTTCCCAAAACGAGAAGAGAAGGCAACGGCAACTGCATTTCAATTCAGGGCGTGACGGAACACAATCTCAAGAACATTTCCTGCGACATTCCTCTTGGAACTTTCACCTGCATCACAGGTGTGTCGGGCAGCGGTAAGTCTACATTGCTTAACGACGTTTTCTTCCCGGCCGCAAGCAACAAAATAATGAAAAGCGAACTGCAGGTTGGCTCATATAAGAAAATCACAGGCCTTGAGAACATCGACAAGATCATCAACATAGACCAGAGCCCTATCGGCCGTACTCCGCGCAGCAATCCTGTCACTTACATCGGTGTCTTTGACAAGATCCGCGAGCTTTATGCTTCCATGCCTGAAGCAAAGGCAAAGGGGTACAAACCTGGACGTTTCAGTTTCAACGTAAAGGGTGGACGCTGTGAAAACTGTCAGGGTGCCGGAACAATCACAATTGAAATGAACTTCCTGCCTGATGTATTCATACAGTGTGATGTATGTCATGGGAAAAGATTCAACCGTGAAACCCTTGAAGTTCTCTACAAGGGAAAATCCATCAGCGATGTTCTTGAAATGACTGTGGAAGATGCCGCCGACTTCTTTGCAGGAATTCCTCACATCCAGCGTAAGCTTGAAACCTTAAAGAACGTTGGCCTTGGTTACATTACCCTTGGCCAGAACGCACTTACACTTTCAGGCGGAGAGGCACAGCGCGTAAAGCTTGCTGCGGAACTTGCCCGTCCTTCAACGGGAAAAACTCTGTACATTCTTGATGAGCCAACTACCGGACTTCATTTTGTCGATGTAATGAACCTGATGCAGATAATTCATGCGCTGGTTGATAAAGGAAATTCCGTTGTCATGATTGAGCATAACCTTGATGTAATCTGTCAGGCAGACCATATCATAGACCTTGGTCCTGAAGGCGGAACCGGCGGTGGTCAGATCATAGCGACAGGAACTCCTGAACAGGTCGCAAAAGTAAAGGGCAGCTACACGGGAAAATATGTTGCGGAAATGCTTGAGCGTGAAAAGAAACGCGATTCAAAGACTGAAAAATGATATAAAAAAGCTGAGAATATAAAGTTGAAAAATTTTGCTTTCGTGAAAAAAATAAAATTCCTCTTTCTTTTATTTTTGTTCTCCATCGGTGGCGGGGTTGTTTTTGCGGCGGAAGACAATACAACTGTAATTACCATCGATGCAGCCGATACATCCAACTACAGGAAAAATGAGGCTGACGGAAGTGATGAAATTCTTCTTTCCGGCAATGTAATTGTTTCTGTTGAGAAAGGCGGAACCAAGCTTGTCATCAAGTCTGATGAAATCATCTATAACAGAACAACGGAAACTTTGTTTGCCAATGGCAATATTGAACTTGTCCAGTCTGGAACTTCAGCCGGCGAGCAGACGATTTCAGCTACAAGCCTCATAGTAAACACTTCGACACTTGAAGGAATATTTGACAACGGCCGTGCCGTACAGACCCAGAGTGACGCACTTAATCTTCCTTCAGGTTCAACTCTTATCGTCGCCTCAAAGATTTTCGGTCGTGACTCTTCAAACACCATCGCCTTCAAAAAGGCTGAACTTACATTCTGTGATGACGAGAATCCACATTGGAAAATCAGGGCTTCAAGAATCTGGCTTCTGCCTGGTGGTGAATTCGCATTCCTCAATGCGGTCATCTCCATCGGTTCTGTTCCTGTACTTTACCTTCCGGCCTTTTATTATCCGAAAGATGAACTGATTTTCAATCCATCCTTTGGTTATAAGGAACGATACGGCTATTACTTTCAGACTACGACATATCTCCTTGGCCGAAAACCTCTCGAGCCTGTGGACAATACTGTAAGTTCAAGCAGTGACAGTTCATCTGCAGAAGATCTTACCAAAGGAATCTTCAACTTCATGAAACCGAGCGTTCTCAAGGAACAGAGGCGAGAAGGTCTTGTGCTCCACAACCTTGATGAAGATTACAGCGGAAATACTTCAAATTATCTTAAGGCTATTTTTGATTACTATGCAAACCTTGGTTTTGTAACGGGACTTGATGGTGTTTTCTCTCCATCCAATGAATATATCTCATCGATCAGTGCCTCTGCTAAACTTGGCTGGACAAACACTGTTTTCTATAACAAGGGGTTGTATACTCCATACTCATCAAAAGGTTTGATTTACAAAGATTCCGCAAACTTCATGGGATTGAAGACACCTTTCAGATATGCTGCCAATTTCAAAGCTGATATTTCAAAACCTGTCACATTCCGGCTTTCCATGCCTATTTACAGTGATCCATTTTTTACTGAAGATTTCGAAAGCCGTTCAGAATCTCTTGACTGGATCAGCTTTTTCATGAACAACAATTCAAAAGAAAAAACTGACAAGGAAGATACAAGTTCTCAGACAACGTCATTTACATGGAATGCTGAATCGTCATTTAAAATTCCTTTGCCTGAGTCGGTGATGCCTTTGATCAACAATTTCTCGATTTCAAATCTTTCGTCATCGATTATTTTCAATACAAAAAACAGAAATTTCTCCGATAAAGAGTGGGCTGCAAAACCGTCTGACTGGGCAGATAAGACTCCTGAAAGGGCTTTCTTCTATCCGTCTCAGGTTACTCCAATCAAGATTACAGGTAAGATCGACGGAACTTTGTATCAGTATCCTCAGGTTGTAAAAAAATCCAAGTTTGACTCTGTCTCTTATACCACAACCCTCAATATTCCTCAGGAGCTTATGACCGACAAAGAGAAAGAAGCCTACAATAAGCGTAAGGAAGAAGAAGCCGCCAGAAAAGCAAAGGAAGAAGCCGGAGAGGAATATGAAGAGCCAAAGGCCCAGGAGGCGGAAGAAGAAAAAAAAGAGGAGGAGGATAAGACATTCACTTTTACTCCTCTTGAAATCAGCAGCAGTGTTGGTGTAAAGGATATCAAAGATGCCGGATATTCACTTTCATATACCATCAGTCCTCAGTATTCGTCACAGCTGACCTACAATTCCAATGACATAGTGACCCCAGAGGATTTCAGCTGGTCTGACCTTCATTCGTCATACTATCAGATCCAGGTTCCGACAACGCTTTCAAGTTCCCTCACTGTCAAGGATAATTTTGCCTCGATGAAAAACAATTATACATTCAATCCTGTTTTCCAGAAGCACCCGAATCTTGACGGTTATACAACCGAGGCTTCGAAAAATTCCGTAAGACTCACCGACTACAAGGCAAAGAAAATGGATCTTACGAATACAAACAATATATCTCTCAAGCCTTTTGCCTATACGGAATATTTCCAGAACACAGGACTTGAATGGAATACAACGATCAAGCTGATTAAGACGGAATTCATAGGTGACGCTGAAAACCCTGAATGGGAATATATTACCGCCAAGCTTACTGATGATGAGGCTGTTACTACCCATACGCTCAGTGCTGTGCTTGCTGCAAATGAAGGGGATTTTGGTCAGTCTTTTACCATGACATCAAACCTTCCGCCTCAGAAAGATGAATATAACGGAACCTTGACATTTACTTTCCCGAAATTCTCGACCAGTGCAACAACAGGCCTTTATCAGAAGAGCAAGGAAGATACGGAATATCTCTGGAACCAGTTCAAGCAGTCTGCGACACTCAGGCTTTTTAATGATGAATTGACGCTTACAGAATCATATAACTATGAACTTGAGGAAAAATATCACGACTCCTTGAAACTGTCTGCAAGCTGGAAAAATCTTCAGCTGTCATACACCATGCAGTATACTACGGTCTATGACTTTGACCAGAAAAAAGGATGGACAGCAAAAAATGACAAGGAATTTGTTCCGTATAATCTGACCCTTGCATATGCGACCCAGAACAAAAAATATAAATACTGGAAAAATAGAATTACTTGGGCGCCTTCAGTGAGCTCAAGCATTGTCTATGATTTTGTAAGACCGACAAACAGTTATTTCCGCTTTGTTCCGAACATTACCTTCAATATCCATGATCAGTTTGAACTATCCTTCAGTTCTGAATCTCAGAACAACGTAATATTCAGGTATATTCAGGATTATGTCGGTTATGAAGATGCCATTGCCGGTGAGAAAAATGTGTTGAAGGATCTTTATGATTCCTTTGCGTTCTGGGGAAACGGGTCCCTGTATGACAGCGAGCAGACTGCTCGAAAAGGTTCCGGCTTCAAGATCAAGAATTTCAAGGTCAGCGTAAAAAGAATCCTCCACGACTGGAGTCTTGAGGGAAACATTACATTCAAGCCTCGTTACGTTACTGATTCCGCTGGTAAAAAATCTTTTGACTATCATCCTTATATGACATTCGCAATTTCATGGCATCCTATGCCTAGCATGAAGACCAACCTTGTCGACGACTACGGAACATGGTCCCTCAACCCTTAGTTTTAAAACTTGATTTACTGAATATAATGGCATAAACTAGAAAGTGAAAATGAATTTTTGAAACTCAGGAAATCCATTTTGAATTTCTGATTTATGGGGGTGTTTTATGGCTGCAAAAAAAGATTCGGAAACAGCAAAGAAAATCAAAAAGGAATTGAAGGAATTTCTTGATACAAGCATCGCTGCATCAAAGAAAAGCCTTAAGAAAGCCGGTGTCGCATTAAGCGATCTTGGCGATGAAGCTGTCATCAAAATTGATGTTACAAAATTGAAGCTCAAACTCGAAAAGAACTACACGGAACTTGGAAAAATCTGTGCGGATGCCTTGCTCGAAGAAAAAAAAGCTTCCGTATCAAAAAAGACTGAAAAGGTTGAAGACATCCTTGATGTTGTCAAAACTCTCAAGGAAAAAATTGCCTTGAAGGAAAAGGAACTCAAGTCCCATTCAAAAAACAAGGGAACAAAAGCTTCTCCTAAGAAAGCTGAGGCTGCTGCCGGTGCAACAAAGAAGAAGACTGCAAAACCAGCATCAAAAAAGAAGAGCTGATTTTTTACCGTCCCGGAATCAGGAAATGTCTTTCTTGATTTCAGCTATGGCTGTTGAAAGGCTGGACTCAAAGGCTGAGTTCAGTTCTTTCAGGTTGCCTTGTTTTTTCCCCCTCAGAACATCTTCAAGGGCTTGCCCTGCGAATGCTGCCTGTTCCGCTGCGATCTGTCTTGCAGCTCCCTTGAATGAGTGTACATATTCGGCTGCTTCCTGAAGTTTGTTTTCGCTTTCCAATATTTCAAGACTTTTTATGTCGAAGGTTTTGTCGTAGACAAATGAATTCTCAAGGACAAGAAGAAGCTCTTCGTCGTCTCCGACCATTTCCAAAGCAAGCTGTCTGTTAAATACTTCCATGCTGTTATAGTAACATATTGAAAATTCTGTTACAATCTAAGAATGAATAATCTGAAAACTACAATTAAAATAAATCTGATCGTGTCTGCGGTTTTTACATTGATGTGTATTTCCTTCAGGGCAGACATATCTCTTCTAGCTTTTCCTGTTGCCCTTGTTTTTCTCCTCGTTTTGTATTTTTCTTCCCATGATCAGCTTGTAAAAAAAGCAAGCATTGTTCATCTAGGAGCAATCAGAAGGGTGTTCCAATACGAGCCTTTCGTTTTCATAACTGCCTTCGTGATCCAGCGTTCAGGAAAGGAAGGTTTTCATATTGCCTTTGATGCGGTCTGTTCTATTGTATGGATAGCTGTGACCGTGATTTCATTCCGTCTGCAGTATCTTGTGTCTGAAAAAAGGGTTTATTCCTACAGTGATGAATGGAAGTCATACCACGAGGATCATCCGGTTATCAAGCCAAAAGGACTTAAAAGAGTTGCTGTAGAAATCGCCGAATGGATTGACGCCTTGTTTCAGGCTGTGTTTACCATCGTGCTTCTCAATATTTTCCTTTTTCAGCTCTACGAAATTCCGTCAGAAAGCATGGTGCCCACATTCCTCATAAAAGACAGGGTTATCGTATTCAAGACCTTTGCAGGACCAAAATTTCCTCTCACGGATTTCGGGCTTCCTTATCTGACAAAGTATAATCGTGGCGACATCGTAGTGTTCCGCAATCCCCACTATGGTATTGAACGCAAGAACGAAGTGAAGACTTTCCTTAGCCAGTTCATCTACATGTGTTCCCTTACGATGCTCAAGACCAATACTGACGAAAATGGTGAGCTTAAGGCGGATCCTCTTGTAAAACGTGTCTGTGCGCTTCCTGGAGAACAGATCTATATGCTCGACGGAACTTTGTACAGCCGGACAAAAGATGACAGTGAATTCAAGGCTGTTGAAAAGGATTCTGAATGGGCAGCCTGGGACCTGAATCCTCTTTCTGAAAAAACTAAATCAAAGATAATGCAGATTCCTCTTTCAAAGCAGCAGGCATCTGATGTTCTCGAAGTTGAATCCATGAGGCGCAATCTGGATCTTGTATCAGCAAGACTTGAATGTGAAAGCCTTGCAAGGGAATTCTCGTTGCTTGCAAGGCCAAAGGAAAATTCCCTTTCCGTGGAGGAGCTTTTCTCTAAAAGCGAGATCATGGTCTACAACCTTTTCAGCAACGTGAACAATGAAACCATTTCCTTGCTTACTGCTGAAGGCGGAGCACAGTGGTTTGACAATTTCATGAACAGCTGGCATAGGTCGGGTGAAATTACTTTTGACGATAAATACGAAGAATGTTGTTTCAGATTGAACGTAATGGTCAAACTTGTTTTTGGCCGCCTTGTCGTGAGAACTGCCACTCTTATCAATGACGGTGTTTCTGCTTCACAGTGGGGTAAAGATAGTATAAGACTTGAAAACTACGAAAAGGCCCAGAAAATTTCGGATTATGTTTTTGAGATGGATTTGAGAAATCTTCCTGTTTTCCCTCCATGTAGCGCAGATGGAAGCGCAAACTATATTCCTGAAAACTGCTACTTCATGATGGGAGACAACCGTTACAATTCCCTTGATATGCGACACAGCTATGAACAGTCTTTGGATCCACTTTCAAAAGCAGATCCTCACTCAGTAACCTATTACACTAACATTGCCCCTCAGTGGGTCAACAGAAACCGTATGCTTGGAAAAGCATGTTTCCGCTTCTGGCCATTGAACCGTGCCGGTGCTCCTGGTGTCGGCATGAGTGAAATACGAAAGTAGGTTCCTGATAAAAAAAGGGGCTGTCCAATAAGTATTCATGACAGGGGCATTGGACTGTCGGAATGACCAATGACACATCGTGGTGGTTTCGACTACGCTCAACCACCCTGAAATTACTTTTGGGATAGCCCCTTTTTCATTGATTTTTTATAGATTACATTCCGCGTCCGTGGCAAGCCTTGTATTTCTTTCCGCTTCCACAAGGACATGGATCGTTGCGGCCAACCTTAGGCTGAGTCCTAATGACAGTAACATTCTGACTCTGACGTCCACCTTTCATTGCGCTTTCCCTTGCTCCCTGCTTTGCCTGTCTTGCGTTGAAGGCACCGTTGGCATTGTTAGATGCCATTGGAGACTGGGATGCTGCATCTTCATGCTTTGCGTTCATCTGTGTCGGCATGACACGCTTTGGAGCTGGTTCTCCGTTGATCTGAACCTTGACCCTGAAGATAAGGCTTGAAACAGTGTCACGGATGAAACCGAGCATTTCATCAAAGGCATCGAAACCGTCGTTCTTGTATTCCGTCAAAGGATTCTTCTGTCCGTAACCGCGCAGGTGTACCGATTCCTTGAGACCATCAAGGAATTCAAGCTGGTCAAGCCATTTCTTGTCGATCATCTGGATGTACTGGTATCTGATGAACATGTTGAACTGGCTCTTGCCTACAAGCATTTCTTTCTGGGTGATATCATCCTTGAGAATTGCCTTGACTCCTTCCGGTGTGAGACGGTCGTATTCTACATTCTGGCCGAAAGTAGTGCGGATCTTATCTGCAAGCTGGCTCTTTGAATTTCCTTTTGCATTTCCGTATGTAGCAAAAATGTCGTCAACTGTTTCAAGAGCATTGTTGAGGACGCGTGTGCTAAGATTTTCATCCATAAGGATTTCATCCCTCTGTCCGTAGATGAACTTTCTCTGCTGGTTAAGAACATCATCGTAGTCGAGGAGGTGCTTACGGATTTCAAAGTTTCTTTCTTCAACCTTTTTCTGTGCCTTTTCGATTGAGCGGTTGAGCATAGGATGGTTGATAGGCTCACCTGGCTGCATGCCGATTCTAGACATGATGGCCTTCATCTTTTCGCCACCAAAGAGTCTCATGAGATCATCATCCATTGAGATGTAGAACTTTGAGCGTCCTGGATCTCCCTGGCGTCCGGAACGTCCACGCAGCTGGTTGTCGATACGGCGGCTTTCATGGCGTTCAGAACCGATGACGTAAAGACCACCAAGAGCCTTTACTTCGTTGCAGTCAGCAAGCCATTTGTCGTATTCCAGCTTGCGTGCTTCGTCCAGTTTTTCAGGTGATGCGTCAGTTCCGGCTCTCTTGAGGGCGCGGCTTTCAAGAGAACCGCCAAGCTTGATATCTGTACCACGACCTGCCATGTTTGTAGCGACTGTAACGGCACCTTTGGCACCCGCATTTTCAATGATGTGAGCTTCGCGCTCATGATTCTTTGCGTTCAAAACTTCATGGGGAATGCCGTTTCTGGTAAGGATTGCGCTTAAGTGTTCTGACTTTTCAACGGAAACAGTACCGATAAGGACTGGCTGTCCCTTTGCATGAGCTTCCTTTACTTCCTTTGCGATGGCAACCCATTTGTCTGATTCGTTAAGGTATACCTCATCGTCTTCGTCCTTGCGGGCAACAGGTCTGTGTGTAGGAATTGCAACTACATCAAGTTCGTAGATTTTTGAGAATTCAACTGCTTCTGTTTCTGCTGTACCAGTCATGCCCGAAAGCTTGTCGTACATGCGGAAGAAATTCTGGTATGTGATCGTTGCAAGAGTGCGGCTCTTCTGTGCAATCTTAAGGTGTTCCTTTGCTTCGATTGCCTGGTGGAGTCCGTCACCGTAGCGGCGTCCTTCAAGGATACGTCCTGTGAATTCATCAACGATCTGGACAAGTCCATCCTGAACTACGTAGTCGACATCGTTGTGGTAAAGCGTATGTGCGCGCACAGCCTGTGTGAAGTAGTGTACATATTCAAAGTTTTCTGAGTCGAATACTGTAGTTCCTTCAGCGATGAGGTGCTGCTTGAGGAGTATGTCGTTGATCTTGTTCATACCCTTGTCTGTGAAAGAAACGCGCTTAGATTTTTCATCAAGCTTGTAGTCGCCTTCAAGTGCTTCCCTCTGTTCTGGAGTCATGTCCACTTCATCAGGATATTCGTTTGTTTTTGGATCTTTTTCAACTTCCTTGAACATTCCGACGTACTTGTCAACTTCATGGAATTTGAAGGTGTCGTCTTCAGCCTGTCCGGAAATGATGAGAGGTGTTCTTGCCTCATCGATGAGGATGGAGTCAATTTCATCGACGATACAGAAATTGAAGCCACGCTGTGTTTTTGCGGACATTTCAATCTGCATGTTGTCGCGCAGGTAGTCAAATCCGAATTCACTGTTTGTTCCGTAGGTAAGGTCACAGCTGTAGGCGGCCTTACGTGCTTCGTTGTCCATGTTTGACAGGATGCATCCTACAGTCTGGCCGAGGAATTTGTAGACGCGTCCCATCCATTTGCTGTCACGTTCTGCAAGGTATTCGTTTACCGTAACGATGTGGACACCTTTGCCTGAAAGGGAATTGAGGTAAGCGGCACAGACACACATCAAAGTCTTACCTTCACCAGTCTTCATTTCAGTGATTCTTCCCGAATTGAGGACAAGGGAACCCATGAGCTGGCAAGGGTAGGCGCGTTCCCCAAGAACACGGTTGGCGGCTTCACGTGCAAGTGCAAATGCATCTACAAGAATATCATCAAGAGTTTCGCCATTGGCAAGGCGATCCTTCAAAATCTTTGTCTGTTCCGGAAATTCCTCGTCTTTGAAAGACTGGGCCCATGGTTCGCGGGCTTCTATAGCTTCTACAACAGGCACAAGAGCCTTGACGGCACGGTCATTTGCCGAACCGAATACAAATGTCAATACTTTGTCAAACATAATGGAATAATATACACTAAAAAGGAATAAAATTCAAATATTTGCCGGATATTGGTTTTATGGCCGGCATCTGTTTCAGTCGATCAGATGCAATATTGAAATTTATCCGTTCTTTTTATATCTTTAAAACATGAAATTTTCATTGAAATCTTTGAGTCTTGCAGCTTTTTCCATCATGCTTCTTTCCTGTTCAAAAAGCCGTATAGTATCAAGTGTGGAAAAGGAAAGTCTTTTTACACTGAATTACGGAAATTTTGAGGATGAGCTGAACCTTTTCGATTTTGCCCATTCCGGAGAGATAAATACATCACTATGCATGCGTGACGGTTTCTTCTATATAATGAATGGTGAATCAAAGAAAATCATGGAAATGAACAGTTACGGAGATCTGCTTACTCTCTATTACAACAACGAGACCAATCCAGTTCCGTCCTTTGCCGGAAATTCCGAGGCTTCAAATTCCACTAGAAATGCCGTTGCCTATCCTTTCAATGAGATAACGGACATTGCTGTCGATGCGAGAAAATATCTTTATGTCGTTGAGCGGCTTCCCCTTGAACGCCAGGAAAATGACAGCAAGGCTAAACTTGCCCTCAGCCAGGTAGTGCTTCGCTTTGATGAAAACAAGAAATTCATCAATTATATCGGCCAGCAGGGGCCAGGTGGAACTCCATTCTCCTACGTGAAGAAAATTTACACTACCGATAAGAACGAACTTGTGGTAGTCTGCACGACACCGACGGGAATGACAGTCTACTGGTACTCGGACGACGGATTTTTGCTGTATACGATTCCGGTGGAAAAACAGAACATTCCCAATCCATACATTGAAGAAAGCAACGATTATTTCTTTTCCCTGGACAATATAATACCTGACTACAGGAACAGGATCATCTACCTCAAGGTTGATTATTTTTCAAGCTATGTCGACGAGTCTTCAAGGGTTCAGTCTGGAATTGAATACGTTTCATCGCTTATCCATCCTTTCAAGGTTGAGGAAAATGCCTACGACATGCCTATAACGATTCCTCCGTACAGTGAGGAAGTTTCCGAAGGTTTCAGCAAGGAAAGCTATGACATTCCTTATGATTTTCTTGGCGTCACTGATTCCGGCTGGCTTTACTTTATCGTTAGCTCACAGAATGGTTTCACGGTCCAGATGGTTCAGTCTGACGGTCAGAGAATCCTTAAAAGAAACATCGCATTGAACAGGGAAGAAAACCTTTACTATTCTTTCAGCCTCAGCAGGGAAGGCATCATTTCCGTACTTCTTGTTGAAAAGGAAAAGGCCAGGGTTGCATGGTGGCGTGCGGATTCATTGATCCAGGCAGTGATAAAGAACTGATATGAAAGAAATTTTTGACGACAGACCAATAGAAATGATGGATGGCGACGGTGACAACCTTGTTTTCCATTATGAAAAGGGAAGTTTCAGAAGACACGAAAATTCAAAGGTCAGGGAACTTGCCACAAAAGGCGTTCAAAATCCCGGCTTTTTTAAGGTCCTTGTCTCGACTAAATCAAACCGCTTTGTTTTTTTTGCGATGCTCATCTGCATCGGTGTTAGCGTGTTCCTTGGATTTTTCAGAAAAGAGGATACGGACATGATCGGTGGCGTCAGGTGTTCAGTTTCCGCCATTTCCTTCAGGGAAAATGTCTATGCGACTTTTGAGATGTCCGATTCGTCAAAAAAAACTGGTGACCTTCCCGTGGTCCTGGATGTTGCCCTCGAGTGCATAAATTCCGATGATGCGGTGGCTGACAGGTACACTGAGGTTGTTACATTCATTCCAGGTAAGAAACAGAATCTGGATGTCAGTTTCCCCGATTATGAGATAAGAAAAATCAGGGCGGTGGTAAAGTGTGGTGATTCTGAGAAGACGCTTACCGCACGGATCATTTCCAAAGGTTCAGATTAAATCCTCTGGGATATTTTCTTTATAAATTGCGTTTTTCATATAAATCTATTATTCTATAAGTCATAGGGTATAAGGAACAATTTCTGTTTTAAGGGGTTTTTATGGCTCAGTTTTACTTTCTGTCAATTTTGATGAACATTCTTGCGGGTCTCATTCTTGTATTCGGTATAAATCTAGTTTCGGAAAGAGTTGATGACGATTTTGACGAGGATATTTCCGAGTCTGACAAGAAGGTCAAGAAAACTTTCGGCGACCTTGGTCTCGACAGCCCTGGCTTCAGAATGGTGACTGGTATACTTTGCGTCTTTGTTGCCCTTATGAAGATTCTTTCAGTCTTCAGAAATGATGTTCCTGTCATCGGTGATCTGATTCCTGCTTTTGCAGGGTTTGCAGGCGGTGCTTCCATTCTTCTCGAGTATTATGTCTATACATCTGATCAGGAAATCTCAGTCAATGAAAACGTTCAGAAGGTTTTCATCGATTCAAGAAAAATAATCGGCTATATCTGTTTTGCTGCCGCTGTCATGCATTTTGTTTTTCCACAGGTTCTTTTCCTGTAAAAGAGGGTGTGCGTCATGTCTAATGTTTCGATCGCCTGCATCGCTTTATGGAAGAACAAGGTCCTTGTCGCCCACAGAAATCCTGTTGGTCAGATGGGTGAACGCTGGGAATTTCCTGGTGGAAAGGTTGAAGACGGAGAGGATGAGGCAACCGGCATTGTCAGGGAATTCCAGGAAGAGTTTGGTGTGAAGGTCAGGGTCGGTGAGCATATAGCTGATGCTGAGTTTGAGCACAACGGAAAAAAAAGACAGCTACACGCCTATAGAATTTTCGTTCCGCACAAAGGAATTTTCTTTAAATACAAGCTTACAGAACATACGGAATACAAGTGGGTTGAATTCTCCGAAATCAGGAATTTGAATTTTGTTGATTCCGATCTTCTTATTTATGATGCCGTAAAGGAATACGCCCGGAAGGTTTCCAGATGAAAAAAATTTTTCTTTTATTCATTTCTGCTTCCTTTTTTTTATTTTCTGGATGCAGGAAAGAGAAGCCTATAAATCTAGACTTTGAGGCTTCCAGAAGTATTACGCCGGATCAGGAATGGGCAGTTGTTGTCGTTCCTTATGCGGCTTTTCTTGAGAAGTGTGATTATTCAGCAAATGTAAAAAGCCATGCAAGGCGTGGTGACATTTTTCTTGTGACAGGAAAAGAGTTCGTAAAGAAAGAAAACCAGGATAATACAACGAGACGCGGCAAAAAAAATGCCGATGAATTCGAGTGCTGGTATAAGTTCGATCAAGGCTGTCTTTCTTCAAGCCTGGTGGACATATACGACACAAAGCTTAAGGCGGAAAACGCTGCCTCAAAGTTGAACGAAGGCAAATGAAAAAAACTCCGGAAGAAAATGAAATGCTTTTCAGATCTTTCCGGAGTTTTTTTATTCGGTTCTATTTTGCAAGAATCTTATTGGCGGCTTCTTCCACTGTTATGTCTGCAAACTGCTCTCGAGTCTTAAGATTCTTGAGGGTGAGCTTATTTGCGGCAGCCTGTTCCTTTGAAACAAGAATTCCCCATGGCATTCCTTTCTTTTCCGTGACGGTGTACTGCTTGTTCATCTTTACGCAGTCAGGGAATACTTCAACTGCAACTCCCTTTGCGCGAAGTGCGCTGGCAACTCCCTGATAGTGGGCTGCAAGTTCTTCATCGCCGTTGAAGATTTCTGCATCAAGATAGCTTCCCTTTGCTTCCGTGATTCCAAGTTCCGCAAGGCCTGCAATAAGACGGTCAAGTCCGATTGAAGCACCGACTCCCGGAAGCTTGTCCTTCATGTAAAGGCCTGCAAGATTATCGTATCTTCCGCCTGAACAGACAGAACCGATTGAAGGAAGGTCATTGAGGAATGTTTCGTAAACAACACCTGTGTAGTAGTCAAGACCGCGTGTAATGCTTGGATCGAGGGTGTATGTTCCGTCGATGCCTGCAGCCTTCATCATGGCGTAGATGTCCTTCATGCGCTTTGAGTCAAGGTCTTCACCGCCTGCAAGGTTTTCGATGTTTGCAAGAGTCTCTTCAAAAGAACCACATGGCTTGATGTAGCCAAGAATTTTTTCTGCGCTTTCTGCGTTGCCTGTAACTTCAGAGAGTTCCTTCTTTACTTCTTCTTCGCCGACTTTTGCAAGCTTGTCAACGATGCGGAGAATGTCGTCAGACTTGTCCTTGGCTCCGATTTTTTCAAGGAAGCGGTTGAAGATTCCGCGGTGGTTAACGTGGATGGTGATTTTTTCAACGCCGATGGAAGCAAGGGCTGCCTTCATCAAAGCAAGAACTTCAAAGTCTGCTGTCGCGCTGTCTGTTCCGACGGTGTCAAAGTCGCACTGGATGAATTCACGGTAGCGTCCTGCCTGAGGTTTTTCTCCACGCCATACCTTTGAAATGTGGTAGCGTTTGAAAGGGAAGTAGAGTTCTTCCTTGTGCTGAGCAGTGTAGCGTGCAAATGGAACCGTAAGGTCAAAGCGCATTGCGACATCACGACCCCCGTTGTCCTCAAAGCGGAACATCTGCTTTTCAGTTTCGCCGTTGCTCTTGCGCAGAAGAATCTCTGTATATTCAAGAACAGGTGTATCGATTGGAACAAATCCGTATGAACGGTATGTATGAGTAAGTTTTTCAATCAAGTCTGAACGAAGAATCTCGTCCTGTGGCAAAAAATCTCTGAAGCCTTTTAAAATTTTTGGCTGAATCAAATCCATTTTTATATCCTCGTTGTTTTGTTTGTTTTGCAAGTTTTTTTAGTTTATAAGAAAAGCAAAAAAAAAGTAATAGGGGGGAGTATTAACAATTCATAATTCATAATT
>JAEDDW010000160.1 GCA_016293645.1 Treponema sp.
TTCCTTATTCTTCATACTTCTTGAAATTTTCAGCCTGCTCAAAAACTTCTTTAAATACTTCATCACGAGGAACTGGTGGATAGCCGTTATCATCAAGTAAGATTCTTAAATCGGCTTTCATTTCGGCTTTTACATCAATTCTCTGGTTCCAGTCTGTGTATTTTACATTCTTAGCTACGAGAATTTTAATTTTCTTCGCAAGGTCAATCATCTTTTCTTCTGGATACTGATCTTCAAATTCAAATTTCTTTGCACAGGCAACGAGAATATCATAGAACGCCTTTTCTTCAAAATCAATTCCCATCTCTTCAAAAGATTTTCTGTCAGCCAGCATATCTTCAAAGAGTTTATTTAATTGTTTTGCAACGTCATCAAGAACCTGGCTTGCAAAATCACCATCTGCAAAACGATTGTTATAAGCGATGATAAGGCTGTTCAGTCTATCAGAAAATTCTGTAGCCTTTACCTTATTTGTTTTCTTATATTCGCCAATAGCCTGCTTCAATAACTGTTCCAGAGCTTTAATCTTTGTATTTGGCAGCTGAATCTTATTGATTTTCTCAAGATATTCAGGATTAAACAAATCAAAATTAATCTGCTTGCCAACCTGGAACAACTCTTCTACGCCGTCAGATTTAATTGCTTCCTGCAAAATTTCCATTACATGATTATTCATCGTTGTAATGTCTGGAGCATGACCTTTTGTAAGTTTGAAAAGAATAGCACGGACTGCAATATAGAAATTAATCTGGTCTTTTTCTTCTTTTGAAAGAGAATCGCTGGAAGAACAAAGATTGAAAGCTTTTTTCATTCTTTTTACAGCGGACATAAATCTTTTTTCAAGGTCATCGGTTAACTGAACATATTCAACAGCTTTATTTAATGTTTCAAGCTGCTGCAAAGGAGTTCCATTGTAATAAAGTGAAGCATCAAATTTATTGAACATTGCTTTTAGAACGCTCAGCTGGTCTTTTACAATTACTACAGCCTTTTCTGAATCTTCAAATTCTTCCTGTTCGCCAGCAGTATATTTTTTAAGAGCTTCATTCATTGCCCGCTTGATTCCAATGTAATCTACAATCAAGCCTTTCTCTTTTCCTTTATAAACACGATTTACTCGGGAAATAGTCTGAATAAGCGTGTGCTTCTGCAAAGGTTTGTAGATATAAATTGTATCAAGACACGGAACATCAAAACCTGTAAGCCACATATCGCAAACAATAGCAATTTTGAAATTTGACTTTTCATTCTTAAATTGTCTGTCGTATTCTTTACGGTCATCATGTTTTCCAAGCATTTCGTAAAGTTCTTTTACATCTTTTGCCTTGTTTTCAGTCATAACCATTTTGATTTTTTCAATTGGCTTGAGTTCTTTTTTATCCTGCTCAGTTAAAACTGCACCATCAGAACATACTTTCTTTTCATTCCATTCAGGACGAAGGGCAACGATAGCTTTCCATAAATCAAATGCAACTTCCCGGCTGGAACATACAAACATTGCTTTTCCAAGAACAGATGCACCTTCTTTTACTCTCTGTTCATAATGAGCAATAAAATCTTTTGCAATTTCATTAATTACATCTGGATCACGGAGAATAGCTTCAAGATTTGTAACCGCCTTTTTACTCTGCTCTATTTGATTTTCATTTGCTCCCTGAGCTTCGCATTTTGCATAATACGCTTCAATCTCCTGGATTTTCTTGTGGTCCAGGAAAACTTTTGCAGCACGACCTTCATAAACAAGGTTAACCGTAATTCCATCTGCAACAGATTCTTTCATTGTGTAAGTATCAACAACATCACCAAAAACCTGCTCCATTTCATCTATTGGAGTTCCTGTAAAACCAACATAAGTGGCGTTAGGAAATGATTCATGCAAAAAGTGCGCAAAACCAAATTTATGTTCAACAATTCCCTTTTTTTCATTAATCACAAGTTTTTCATCAAGATTATTCTGAGAACGATGAGCTTCATCTGAAATACAAATGATGTTAGAACGGTCTGAAAGAAGTTTTATATCCTCGCTGAATTTCTGAATTGTCGTTAGATAAACACCGCCGCTGGCTCGGTTTTTAAGTTCCTGCTTTAAGCCAGTTTTGTTTTCTGATTCATCATCACGAGCTTCAATGCACTTAATGTTTTCATCGCCAATGTAGTTTTTTGATTCCAGGAATATCTTTGAAAGCTGATCATCAAGGTCTGTTCTGTCAGTGATTACAACAATTGTAGGACTGTTGAATTCCTTGCTCTTCATAATCATTCTGGAAAGAAAAACCATTGTGTAGCTTTTTCCGCAACCAGTAGCACCAAAATAGATTCCGCCTTTTCCGTTGCCGTTTGGCTTCATTGCAGATTTGATGCTGTCAAAAAGTTTTGTGGCTGCAAAATACTGAGGATAACGGCAGACAATTTTTGTTTCTTTATCCGAAGAATCTGGAAAGTAAATAAAATCCTTAATGACAGCAACAATTCTATCCATTCTGAAAAGACCATTCACCATTGTAATTAGTGAACTGATTCCATCAACTTCCTTGTCTGTGCTTTCAACTTTTCTCCAGGCATAAAAAAATTCATAAGGTGAAAAAAGTGAACCCATTTTTGTATTCGCTCCGTCAGAAATAACGACAAAAGCATTGTATTTAAACAGTTCAGGAATATCACGACGATAGCGAATCGTAAGCTGCTTGTATGCGTCTTCAATAGTTGTGTTTTCTTTTATTGCAGATTTGAACTCCAGAACAACAACAGGGATTCCGTTTATGTAAATAATTCCATCTGGAATACGAAGCTGTTCCCTGCCCTGCACTTCAAGCTGATTTACAATGTTGAACATATTGTTTTCAGGCTCATCAAAATCAATTAACTGAATAAATAAGTCTTTTTGATTTGGGTCATCACGGCGAAGAGTAAAACCGTTGCAAAGCAAATCCAGCACTTTTTTATTTTCATCATAAAGGTCAGAAGAAATATTTTTAATACGATTTATGGCAGAAGTAATTTCGTTTTCGGTGATATTTTGAGAACCATAACGGAACAAAAGGAAATTACGAAGAACATCAATCAAAAGCACTTCCGTTTTTTCGTGATGAATCTCACTGCCAGTAATATGCGCATAACCTTGATTTTCAAAAAGCTCCAT
>JAEDDW010000161.1 GCA_016293645.1 Treponema sp.
TTTATATGACCACGACGCGTGCGATGCACGCTACCGAGTTTTCTGATGAAAACTCACAGGTTGCCTAGTCAACGTTCACACGTTTTATATGACCACGACGCGTGCGATGCACGCTACCGAGTTTTCTGATGAAAACTCGCAGGTTGCCTAGTCAACGTTCACGCGTTTTATATGACCTCCAAGAGATTGCAGTCTTTCGACCAGATGCTCATAGCCACGTTCTATCTGGTAGACATTGCTGATGCGGCTTATTCCGCGGGCTGCCATCGCAGCAATGACCATGGCCATACCGGCTCGGACATCTGGAGAAACAAGGTGATCCCCGTGAAGTGAACTCGGTCCTGTGACAACAGCTCGGTGAGGATCGCAAAGAGTGATGCGGGCACCCATGCTGATGAGCTTGTCGACAAAGAACATCCTGCTTTCAAACATCTTTTCAAAAATCAAAACGGTACCTTCCACCTGTGTTGCGATTACCGTCATGATTGAAGTCAGATCAGGCGGGAATCCAGGCCATGGACTGTCATCGATTTTAGGAATCATTCCGCCAAGATCAGTGTTTACCTTAAGATCCTGGTTTTCAGAAACGGTAAGAGTTTCTCCCTCAATGTCCCATTTAATGCCAAGCTTGCTGTAGGCGATGCGCAATGGCCTCATGTCCTTTTCCCTGACACCGGTAATCGTTATTGAACCATGAGTTGCCGCTGCAAGACCAATGTATGATCCTATTTCCATGAAGTCAGGACCGATTGTAAAGTCACAGCCTCCAAGTTTTTCAACTCCATCGATCTGAAGAATATTGGAACCCACACCGGAAATTTTTGCCCCCATCATGTTGAGCATGTTGCACAGATCCTGGACGTGAGGTTCGCTTGCGGCATTGGTGATTTCCGTATGACCTTCCGCAAGGACAGCTGCCATGACGGCATTTTCCGTAGCAGTAACAGAAGTCTCATCAAGGAATATCTCCGCGCCCTTAAGTTTGTTTGCTGTAAATTCAAATTTTCTGTCGGCAGAAACTCTGGCTCCAAGTTCCTCAAGGGCAAGAAAATGAGTATCAAGACGACGGCGGCCTATGACGTCACCACCAGGAGGCGGCATTATCGCTTTTCCAGTGCGGGCGACAAGAGGGCCTGCAAAAAGAATCGAGGCACGAATTTTTTTACTCAGTTCAGCAGGAATGTCGCTTCTTGTAATATCGACGGCATCAATCTGCCATGTATTTGTATCAAGCTTCTTAACTTTTGCACCAAAAGACTGCAGGATGTTCAGCATGACGCCGGTATCTTCTATCTCCGGAACATTTCTAAGCACTACGCTTTTATCAGTAAGCAATGCGGCGGCAATACATGGAAGGGCAGCATTCTTGTTTCCACTGGCCCTGATGGTTCCCTTTATTGGAAATCCGCCTTCAATTTCATATTCATACATAACTATAGTATAGAAGAAAAAATGATAATTCTCAATGATCTGCTTTTGCAGTATAATTTGGCAATGTACAACGTCAATTCGTCAAAAGCAGAAGAGTTCATAGATGACAATGAAATTCAGGAGACCCTTCTTTATGCGGCGGAACACAAAAGCGACCGTGTTCTGATTCAGTCCTTATTGGAGAAGGCCTCACTGTGCAAAGGTCTTTCACACAGAGAAGCTGCTGTTCTCCTCGAATGCGATATTCCGGATCTGAATGAAAAAATAAAGGATCTTGCAAAGGAGATCAAATTAAAATTCTACGGAAACAGGATAGTGCTATTTGCGCCACTATATCTTTCCAACTACTGCATCAACAGCTGCACATACTGTCCGTACCACATCAATAACGGACACATTCCACGCAAAAAGCTTACACAGGAAGAAATCGTCCGTGAGGTAATTGCGCTCCAGGACATGGGACACAAACGTCTTGCCCTTGAAACCGGGGAAGATCCTGTAAACAACCCTATCGAATATGTTCTTGAAAGCATCAAGACCATCTACAGCATAAAACACAAAAACGGTGCCATCCGCAGAGTCAATGTAAACATCGCGGCAACGACAGTTGAAAATTACAGAAAACTCCATGATGCCGGAATCGGAACCTACATTCTCTTTCAGGAAACCTACAACAAAAAAGCCTATGAAGCTTTGCATCCTGCAGGTCCCAAAAGCGACTACGCATATCATACAGAGGCAATGGACCGTGCGATGGAAGGCGGAATCGATGACGTCGGCTGCGGAGTATTGTTCGGGCTGAATCTGTACCGCTACGATTTTGTCGGACTTTTGATGCACGCTGAACATCTTGAGGCAAGCAAGGGCGTTGGGCCTCATACCATCAGCGTTCCAAGAATCCGTGCAGCAGATGACATTGATCCATCATCCTTTCCTGATGCGATTGATGATGAAACTTTCGCAAAAATCGTCGCCTGCATCCGCATTGCGGTTCCTTACACCGGCATGATTGTCTCAACAAGAGAGAGCAAGTCAACACGTGAAAAAGTAATGGAACTTGGAGTTTCTCAGATTTCAGGAGGTTCACGTACCAGTGTAGGCGGCTACTGCGAAACTGAACGTCCCAACGACACCACACAATTTGACGTAAGCGACCAGCGTACTTTAGATGAAGTTGTTCAATGGCTGATGGAAATGAATTATGTTCCAAGTTTCTGCACGGCCTGCTACAGGGCAGGAAGAACAGGCGACCGTTTCATGTCTCTTGTAAAATCAGGACAGATCGCCAACTGCTGCCATCCAAACGCACTCATGACATTGAAAGAATATCTTGAAGATTACGCCAGCGCAGAAACAAAGGCTATCGGCAACCGGCTTATTGAACAGGAACTTCAGAACATTCCAAATGAAAAGGTCAGAGAGCGCGCCAAAGAATATCTGGAAAAAGAAGTAAAGGGCGAAAGAGACTTCAGGTTTTAAAAACGCCGGCTTGGAGCGAAAGTTGCGTGATGAAAGGCATCCAGACAATCACTTGCTTTCGCCCAGGCCCCTTCGACCGTGCCCTTCGACCGTGCTCAGGGACCACTCAGGGATCCTGGTACACATTGCTATATGCAGGATTGCTTAGAAATCCAGGACTGCTGAGCCTGTCGAAGCATCCTGG
>JAEDDW010000162.1 GCA_016293645.1 Treponema sp.
GCGGTCTATCTCTTGTTTTCGGTTGCTTGCTTCCTTACCGTACATGAGCATTTGCACCCGGGTTATCGTTACCGTAGCCCTCAAGCAGGTTGATGGCTCCCCAGATGCCCAGGCCTGCACCAAGGGCGATAACGAGAGTCTGAAGTACGGTGATTGCAGAGTTAAAAAATGCCATAAGCGTTTCCTCCTGTACCCGTCCACTGTCTGTGGAATGCGGGCTTCTGTGATAGATTTGAATAAACAAAATGCCCCTCAGCCAGCCGCATGTGCACCTGCAGCCGGAAGAAGGGCAAAAGAATAGCCGGAGCTGATAATCGGTCAGTTCCGGCTATGTAAGGTTCTTTATTCGGTTGTGGTTTGAGAGATAAACTGAAATTGTGCGTTTGAAGCGAGGCAAAATACGAATGCACCGCAGCAATAAATTTCTGTTTAACAATTTCTTTTTCCTGTATTTTCTGTCCCACGGATTTCCTCATGATAGAAATAATCCACGATTACCGGATGTCCCTGCGGGACTCTTCCATAAGGCATTTCATTATCCACAAAGGGACAATCATACTTCTTAGCCATTTCCTCAGCTTTTACTTCAAGCGCTTCAAAGTAGCTGCGGTTATGCTTGTTATAGATCTCGTCGTAAAGTGGTACAAGGTCAGGATATTTTCCGGCGATATAATCCATAATTGTCTTTTTGAAACCGCCTCGAAGATTGAGATTTTCGAGCCAGAACAGATCGCACTGATCCTTTACCCGCTCAAAGATTGCTTCAAAATCCGTGATACCGGGGAATACCGGGGATACGAAACAGACTGTACGGATACCGGCTTCATATACCTGCTTCATAGCAGAGATACGGCGCTCAATGCTCGAAGCAGAATCCATATCGTTCTTGAAATTTTCATCTAGTGTGTTGATCGACCATGAAACGGTTACACGTCCAAGCTTCTTCAACAGATCAATATCCCGTACCACAAGATCCGACTTTGTGCAGATCAGAATATCTGCGTCACTGCCGATCAGCTGCTCCAGAAGTTTTCTGGTATTCCCGAATTGCTCCTCCTGTGGATTGTAGCCATCTGTCACAGAACCGATGACCACCCGCTGTCCGGCATATTTCTTCGGATTTTTAATTTTCGGCCAATGTTTCACATCAAGGAAAGTGCCCCATTCCTCCTTGTGCCCGGTAAAGCGCTTCATAAAAGAAGCATAGCAATACTTGCAGGCATGTGTACAGCCCACATAGGGATTGACCGAGTAACCGCCTACCGGCAGACTAGACTTAGTCATGATGTTCTTTGTTTCCACCTCACGAATGAGGATTCCATTTATTACTTCTTCCATGATTTCTGTACCTCTAACACTTTATTAAATTCTTCCGGCATTTCCTGAATCATATTTTCATCCCCTATGATAGGGACAAGGTCTTCCTTCATAAACACCGGAATGCCGAGCTTATGTGCCTGGTCCGTCAGAGACCATGCCCATTCCGGCTCCGTATGAATCTTCCTGCTCTGAGCTCCGGTCATGGTGCCGACAACGATCCAATTGATTCCGGAAAGGTCAACTGTGCCGGGATCGTCGAATAACGGCTCAAAGGTAACATGGTAATGTTTTGCTCTGACGTTTTTCCGAAGGGCGTCAATACGCCACAGTTCTGCTTTCCTCGTCACCGTAACGCCAAACCATGCGTTTTCCAGATCGGTATCAAAATCCAGCAAATCAGGTCGCTTGGTAAGGAACAGGAACTGATGCTGTGGATTTTCACGGATCTTTGCAAATACCTCGTCTCTCCATTCCGGCTTCCATCCGGAGAGATCGCTCATCCCGGTAAGAAGAAAGTTCTGCGGACGTTTCTTTTCCATCATCTTGAGCTTACCCGGAAAGAATTCAGGGTCAGCGAAGTCATCAATCATATGCCAGCGTTTCACGTTGTTGCGGGCATAGCAATATGTACACCCCACTGTGCAGCCAATGACGATATTCATGTTCTGAATCTGATCTTTGATACAAATACTCATGACTTCTGCCACTCCTCAAGATTCTTTCTGATGCGGTCGAGGCATTCCTCAAACCGGGTAATTTCTTCCTCTGAAAAACCTTTGTAGTAAATACTGCCCATCTCATCAGATACAGAATCGTACTCGCCCTTTAAGGCATGTGCTTTCTCAGTCAGAAACAGGAGTGTTTTCCTTTTGTCCGTTTCAGACTGAACACGGCTTATCAGCCCTTGATTTTCCATTCTTTCCAGCATCGTAGTAAGAGATGTTATCGCTAATCCGCATTTAGTCGAGAGTGACCTGATTGAGATACCATCCTCCTGCCACAGCACATAAAGAATACGTCCCTGGGCTCCATTAAACGCATCAATATTCTTTTCACTGAGAATCTTCTCGAAAATCCGGTCTCCAAGCTGTTTTATTTTGGTGACAAGAAATCCTCCATTCATTTCCATACAAAAGCTCCTATATAGTAGTTTATTAAAAACATACTATATAGGAGCTTTGTTATCAAGAGTTTATATGTCTTAATAGATAAATTCCGTTTTTTTCAATTCTCCACAAGGCTGAAATTTGTCTATTTTTTTATCTTCGCCGTATCTTCCAGATAAAATTCAAGATATCCACATTCAGGGCATACCGAAGCATGAACCTTACCTAAATTATCTTTGAATATTATTTCCTGTATCTTCAGCCACGCTGTCTTCGCACCTACAGTTCTTAATTCATCAGGTGTATTTATGCCAACCTTTATAAGTTGTTCCTCAACTGTTTTTCCAATATTAGGTAACTTTGACAATTCGCCCATACCATCCTCCATAAACATCTAGTTGCTCAATTGATACAATTTTCTCTACATTATCTGTACTTTCTGTAATCTTCAAAGTGACATTCTTTTTTCCAAACGTGAAAAACAACATTGTCTTTTTCTATGTATTCGATTTTTTACAAATTCATTTTCAAACATAATACGCACCTTCTATCTTTTTGATAGATTTCACTCATATTCAATGTCGCTGACAATTTTTTCTGCCAGTTCCTTTCCAAAATTATCTTTCACAAATTCAATGGCCATATCAATTCCGGACGAAACT
>JAEDDW010000163.1 GCA_016293645.1 Treponema sp.
GTGCAATCGAAGGATCCCTGAGTGCAATCGAAGGGTCCCTGAGTGCAATCGAAGGGTCCCTGACATGTCACGAAGAAAGGGAAATCTCGTTGAAAAGCGCCTCATACAGAACAGCCTTGTCCTTGTTCACGCTCCTTATGGTGGAGGACATTCTTTTAGCCAGCTCCTTCATGACACGGTAGCCGAAAACCGGTTCCGCCTCGCAGATCGCCTCAAACTTGTCCTTTGCAAGCACGATGAGCCTGCAGTCCGTCAAGGCTGTAACGGTCGCCGTTCTCTGGTCGTTGCTTATGAGCGCCGTTTCACCAAAAAAGACATTCATGAAATCATCAAGATCAGCAAGAGCAAGGTTGTCCCCTAAAAGAGTGCTTTTTGAGATATGGACGGACCCGCTGTTCAGTATATAGAATTCATCACCTACATCACCTTCACGGATTATTTCCTCTCCTGCCTTGAACATCTTGATGCTTACATTGTCATAGACGATTCTCAGGATCCTTTTGTCGTTTTCGTTTTCAGGATCAAAATCCTTGAACAGGGAAATATGGGCAAGGCGTGGCAGAACTTCCTCAAAATCAGTTTTCTTCATTTACTTCCCCCTCACAAAGATAGCTTTCGCATGGCTTGGAATCTTATAGTCACCGTTGGGACAAAGCAGAGGCTGGTTGCTTTTAAGAAGCTTGACCTTCTGCAGGTTGCTGATGATCGTGTTCATGTTTGGATTTTTCTGGGCCTCACGCAAAGCTTCCTGACGTCTCTTATGGAAATTTCCGGAATTCAAAAGAAGGCCAACGAGGACTCCTTTCTCGGCATGGAGTTCCGCTTCGTAGGTCTTGTATTCGGCAAAAGTTTTTCCGATGAAGGATCTGTCGATGTCGTTGATGATGATTCCGCTGTCGGCGTCGTTGCTTATGAGGCTTGATATTACACCGGAATACCCCGCTCCGCTTGAAGCCGTGGCAAGAAGATTTCTTTCATAGTCCTGGGTAAGGATGATCTCATCACAGTGAGTCATCTTCAGGTGCTTTTCGAATTTTCCGCTTAGAAGTTCCGCGACGACATAGATTCCGCGGCACATGTTTTCAATGGTCAGGACGGCAAGGACGGTGCGGCTGTCGATCTCAAGGTCCGAATAATTCTTTGAACGGTCGCAGATCACAAGAGCCCTTGCGGCTGTTTCTATGCTTGCCCTTCTAAGTGTCGACTCATCGGTAAAGTCTCCGGCAACATAGTTGATCTCCTTGAATCGGTCGTCGGTCCTCAGGGCTTCCATGTGTTCCGGAGCCTCGTTCACAAGGACGATCATGTCTGCGGTTATGTCCGGATTGGATTTCATAACCGTATCAAGAATTTTTTCAAATCCCTTTTTCCATCCGCAGATGATGAAATGACCTTCGATCTTACGAAGATTTCCAAGACCCTTGTTTTTTTTCTCTGCCATATCAACAAACATAGAAGCCACCTGCCCCCTTATATAACCGAATACCATGGTGCCCACAATCAAAAGCGAGATTGCGGCTATTCGTCCTGGAACGGATTCGCAGACGAACTCAAAATAACCTGCGCACACTGCGACACACATGAACCAGAAAGTATCCATTTTTGTCGCTATTCCGCTGCCAGTCTGTGTCTCAAAAGTGTAGACAACGGCAAGTGCAAGATAGATAAAGACAACCAGTGCAATGTAGCCAAAGAAAACCGGATTCTTCAGAAAGACCTTCAGCTTCCACGAAAAGGATGACTTTGATTTTTTCTTTTTCATCTTCAGTTCTCCGTTCCGTTTTCTGAAAGGATGAAGATTGCCTTTGATCCAGACGGAACTACGTATGCTGGTTCTGGCGCAAAGACCGGTTCTCCGTGGGGTGGAAGAATTCCTATGAGGATCCTGTTGCCTTTCTCTGAATTTTTAAGGAGAGGCGCTATGCTTTTGTATTCCACTCCTGCAGCTTTAGGCGGAACTGTTTCCATGAGGATACCTGAATCAGAATCATCGCTTATGAGAGCCTTGATGACGTTGCTGTAACCTAGGCCGCTTGATGCGGTCGCAAGGAGGCTGTGTTCATATTCCGTAGTGAGGATTATTTCATCGCAGCGGGCCATCTTGAGCTGCTCCTGGAATTTCTCGCTGAGGAGTTCCGCCGCAATATAGACACCGGGATTCAGGTTCTTCATTGTCAGCACGGAAAGGACGGTGCGGGAATCTATTTCCATTGGTGAAGTTCCGCCTGAATGATCAGAGATCACAAGTACACGGGATGCAGTCTTGATGAAGGCACGCTGAAGGACATCACCTTCGGAAAAATCTCCGGAAACATATTTCACCCCCTTGAACCTTATGTCAGAACGAAGGCGCTCGATTTCCTCAAGGGGACCGTTGTTTACAAGAACGATCATGTCGTTGGTTATGTCCGCATTGGATTTGATTACCGCGTCAAGAATGTCTTCAAGATCTTTTCTCCAGCCGCAAAGAATAAAATGATTTTTCATACGCTTAAGTTTTTTCAACCCCTTATTGTTTTTGTCCCTGACAGAGACGATGCTTTCAGTTATCTTTCCCATGACGACAGTCCAGAATGCCATTCCAAGAAGAAGAAGGCCAAGAGACGCCATGCGTCCCGGAACAGTCTTCATGTAGTAGTCATAATAGGCCGCAACAACGGCAACAATTGAATGCCATATTGCATCACGCCAGTTGGTCACCTCACCTTCAGGATGATATGGCTCAGATCCATGGACGATGAAAGTTGCAACGACGAGAAGAATTACAATGAGAAGAAACAGATATGTGAATGGATTTTTCAGAGAATACTGTATTCTCTTTTTTGCTTTTCTTAAAAAACTCACTACTTTTTTCATTGATGACATTTTAATTAAGTCGTGATTTTTTTTCAAGAAATTTGGCGAAAGCCTTGATAGTCCAGGGGCCCTGGAGCTTTAACTTTCGCCACAAGAATTACCGAGAGGCAATTCTTGAAAGCACGGACCCTTCGACTGCGCTCAGGGATCCTATGATTGTGCTGGATTGCTGAGCGGA
>JAEDDW010000010.1 GCA_016293645.1 Treponema sp.
CCGGCTGTTTCCTTAGGTTTATGGCACAACTTTGGAACAAACGATGACTTTGAGAACATGCGCCAGATGTGCTTCACCGCCTTTGATGCTGGAATCACGCACTTTGACCTTGCCAACAACTACGGACCGCTGCCTGGTTCCGCAGAAGAAAATTTTGGAAAGATACTCAAGGACGATCTTGGCATTTACAGGGATGAACTTATCATTTCCACAAAAGCAGGATATGGAATGTGGCCTGGCCCTTACGGCGACTGGGGCAGCAGAAAATATTTGATTGCAAGCCTTGACCAGAGCCTAAAAAGAATGGGGCTTGAATACGTGGACATCTTCTACCATCACCGAATGGATCCAAACACGCCTCTTGAAGAAACCATGGGTGCATTGGATCAGATTGTAAAATCAGGAAAGGCACTCTATGTCGGCATTTCCAACTACGACGGACCGACAATGGAAAAAGCCGCAGCAATTCTTTCTGAACTTAAGACTCCTTTCATCATCAACCAGAACAAATACAACATTTTTGACCGCACCATCGAAAACAACGGACTAAAGAAATCTGCTCCGGCAAACGGCAAAGGAATCATTACCTTCTCTCCATTGCACCAGGGGCTCCTTACAGACAGATATCTCAACGGAATTCCTGCAGACAGCAGAATCGGAAAAAACACACCGTTCCTTCATGAATCCGATCTGGCAGGAGAAAGACTTTCACAGATAAAGGGACTGAACGAAATCGCAAAAAGCCGCGGACAGACACTTGCACAGATGGCCTTAAGCTGGATTCTGAAAGACGACGACATCACAAGTGTACTCATTGGAGCAAGCCGCCCATCCCAGATTACGGACTGCGTGAAATGCATCGAAAAGACGACATTTACCGCAGATGAACTTAAGAAGATTGATGAACTTTCAAAATAAAACAAAATAGAAACTTTCCCTAAAGGAAATTGGCGATTCATCGGATGAAAATCGAGAAGGAAGGAAGAGGCTGGCAAAAACATTCAAAGCCCAAGGGCGAAAGCATTCGTCTAGTAGAAGCCAATGCATGCCATAACTTTCGCCCCACGAATTGCAAAGCAATTCGTGACTATGAATGTAGCGACGATATCTAGCGGTTTTGCCAGACTCGTACTGACTGGTAGATTTTCATAATTCAAGAAAAATCACTTACTTTGCAAGATCAATGTTTTCACCAACAAGGCCTACAAATGCACCCTGCTTTGCTTCGCTTGTTTCAGGATGAGCGATGAGCCACTTGTTGCGTGCCCAAAGAAGCTTGTCTTCAAAGTCAATTTCCTTGAGGGCTGGCTTTGCTGTGTTTGTATCCTTTGGAAGAACGATGATAACGCGGAAGCCTTCCTTGCTTACAACGCCGTCTTTAACAGCATTACATGGAGCATAGTGGAGAGTTGTTTCATAAACCTGAACAACTGTTCCCTTAGGAGCGTAGAATGCTTCTACCTTTGATGTATCAAGCTTTCCGTCCTTTACATCGCTCAATGTTGCAAGCAAAAGAACCATGTCGTTTGCAGGAATGTTGAGTTCCGAGCCGCGGTGCCATTCAAGGCAGTTGAGCTTTGTGTTGTAGCCGTTGCAGTAGCCGATCTGGATTGGCATTCCACCGTAAGCGTTTACAGAGAAAACTTCACCCATGATTGCTTCAAGGTCAGCATCACTTGGTTCGTAGATTACAGCATCTGCTGGCTTTGGAGTCTTTTCTTCAAGTTTTGCAAGAAGAGCATCTACATTGTATCCATTAAGTACCTTTCCGTACTTTGCAAAATCAGCATCAAATACAGATTTAATTGTCATTTTTATACCCCCTAAAAAATATGTGCGCTCTCACACGGAACGACGTCCTGTTCCGACGGTGCAGGGCGTCCGGCAAGCCGGACTACCGAGTTTTGCAAAAGCAAAACTCGCAGTACCTTTATCTAGCCAAAACCTTAGCAAGGCATTCTGGTGTGAAGCCGAGGGCTTCTGCTACCTTGTTGGCAGGACCTGACATACCGAAGCGGTCGATTGTGAAGCAATCTTCCTTCTTTGCATATCCTTCCCAACCCTGGCGGCATCCAGCTTCTGCAACTACAACGCGCTTTGTGTTGCCCATGATCTTTGCACGGAATGCATCGTCCTGTGCTTCAAAGAGGTTTTTGTCCATGACTGAAACAACGCGGATCTTCTTGTTTGGTACAAGAGCAGCTGCCTTGAGGGACATTTCAACTTCCGAACCAGATGCGAGGATTGTGATGTCTGGAGAATCGCTTCCTTCCTGAACAACATAAGCACCCTTGCGTACTGTGTTTCTCCAGTCCTTGTCTGCCTTTTCGTAAACAGCGATTGCCTGGCGTGTGAATGTCATGAGTACAGGGTGATCCTTTGATGCAACAGCCATTTCCCATGCGATTGCAGATTCTTCTGCATCACCTGGACGGAGCATCTGAACATTTGGCATACAGCGAACTGAAGCAAGTGTTTCGATTGGCTGGTGTGTAGGACCGTCTTCGCCAACATAGATTGAGTCGTGTGTAAGAACATAGATGTTAGGAATCTTTGCAAGAGCTGCAACGCGGAGTGATGGGCGGAAGTAGTCTGTGAATACGAAGAATGTTGCACCGAATGCACGCAAGCCCCCGTGGAGGTTGATTCCGCTCATAACCTGTGACATTGCGAATTCACGGATACCGTATTCAATTGTGCGTCCCTTGCGGTTTGCAGGACTGTATGTTCCGTCGTCCTTGTTTACCTTTGTCTTGTTTGGCCCCTGGAGGTCAGCAGAACCACCAACAAGCCATTCATAGCGGTCTGCCATTGCATTGAGGGCCTTTCCTGATGCATCGCGAGTTGCAAGCTTGTCGCCTACCTTGTATTCTGGGAGAGCAGCTTCACCTGTCTGTTCCTGGTTCCAGAATGCATTCCATTTCTTTGCAAGTTCAGGATTTTCTGCTGCCCATGCATCGAATGTCTTCTGCCAGTCAGATTGAGCCTGTGCCCATTCCTTGCGCTTTTCTTCAAAGTACTTGTATGCTTCAGGTGCAACATAGAACTGCTCGTTTTCTGGAATTCCGAGAGCCTTCTTAGCTTCCTTGCATCCTTCTTCTCCAAGTGGAGCACCATGAACATCAGCTGTACCGGCCTTTGGAGCACCCTTACCGATTGTTGACTTGAGGATGATGAGGGATGGCTTTGTTCCGTCACGCTTTGCAGCTTCTACAAGGTCAGCGATTTCACCGACATTGTACATTGATCCGCGGAATACATTCCATCCGTATGAAAGATAACGCTGCTCGATGTTGTCTGTGAATGTGATGTCTGTATTGCCATCAATGGAAATCTTGTTCTGATCATAGAACACGATAAGCTTTCCAAGCTTCATGTTACCTGCGAGAGAACATGCTTCAGAAGAAACGCCTTCTTCAAGACAGCCTTCACCGACAAGAGCATATGTGTAGTGGTCTACGATTGTATGCTTTGGAGTATTGAACTTTGCGGCAAGCATGCTTTCTGCAACTGCCATACCTACAGCTGCGGCAACACCCTGTCCGAGAGGACCTGATGTACATTCAACACCGTCTGTGTCACCGTACTCAGGATGTCCAGGACACTTTGAACCTACCTGGCGGAAGCTCTTGATGTCGTCCATTGAAACCTTGTAGCCTGCGATGTGGAGAATTGAATAAGCAAGCATTGAACCGTGACCTGCTGAAAGGATGAAACGATCGCGGTCAACCCACTTTGAGTCAGCAGGATTGTGCTTCATTACTTCTCCGTAAAGAACTGCAGCGAGTTCTGCAGCACCAAGTGGAAGTCCAGGATGTCCTGAATTTGCCTTCTGAATTGCATCCATAGAAAGACTTCTGATGGAAAGAGCTGTTGCTTCAATAGCCTTTGTGTCCATGATTTACTCCTAAAAAAAATGAAAAAAATCTATAAATATTAATATATAGCGAAAACAATACTTTGGCAACCGGTTGCCGTTCAATACAACAATTTTAACTTACTTTGAACACCTTTTGATGAGTTCCGCCAACTGAGCTTTACCTGGCTTAAGCTGAAGTCCTTTTTTGAACTCTTCATTCTTGAAAAGCTTTGCAAGGGAAGAAAGAGCCTTTATATGGAACTGAGACGATGCAGAAAGAAGAATGAACATCACATTGACTTTACGGAAGTCTGGAGCCTGCATGTCGATTGGAGTCTTGAGATATGCAACGATTACACGGCTTGCATTTTCATCTGAAAAAAGAGGACGGCGGGGATGAGGAATTGCAATTCCGTTACCTACAGCAGTACTGAGAACTTTTTCACGGTCAAGAAGTTCAGGTACCAGAACGGAAGAATCAAGACCAGACGGGAGTTCCGCCTTGTCGCAGACAGAAGAAAAAATTTCCTCAACCGTTGCTCCGTCTGCAACTACGACATCTCCATTTTCCACAAGTGAAACAGCTTCGAAATTGTCTTCCATAAATTGACATCGCCTTTTATGCGGGAATTCAGCTCCTGACTATCTTGAACTGATTCCTCTGTTCCTTGACAAGGGCACGCTCCAAAGCTCCGGAAATTTCCTCAAAGCTCCATTCCATTCCGTCGAGGGAAAGCAGCATGTTGTCCGCAACCTCTTCCGCCTGAGACTCAAAAGAAAGCCCGTCAAGCATCTTCAGAATGTGTTCGTGCAACTGCAGGAGAATTACAAGCTCTGTCGAAGGGAAATCAAGGAAAGACCTGCCGTTATAGTCAATGCGCCTTATCAAGCCGGAAATATTTTTGTAAAGTTCAAGGCAACGGCTTCTTACCGGTCCAAGAATCTGATCGGCAAACCAATTGTAATTCTGGGAAATTATAGTGCTTCTTTCTTTCATGTTCAAGCCAAGTTCAGCAAAGCCGGAATCTGAAAAATTAAAATCATCATTGAAAAGAAATTTTACGAAAGACGGAACTATGTCCTTTTCCTTTTTAAAACAGCAGTCGCATATGAACTGGTCCATGACCACAGGCGGAACAATCGCAAGGGTGTATTCCTCGTAGGAAAGTCCTTTTTTCTGGTTACCGGTGCACAAGGCAGATTCCATGTTCCATTCTCCAAAAGCCGGAACATCCTGGTCCTTGTGCCACAGTCTTGACTCAACGCCATAATGACCGAAGGCAACTTTCTTTGAATACCTGTTCATGAATTCTTCCATTGAACCGCAATAAGGCACACAAAGCTTTGAACGGTTGTTGTAGAAGACATCGATGATCTGGCTTTCAATTGAATCAAGCGGCCCGCTTTTGTTGAAACTTTCAATGAGTTTCTTTTCAAGAAGAGCATACCACTCAAGACGCTTTTCACCAACGGCACCATGATCAAAAGGGGAATCAGATGAATGAAGAACCATGACGTTCAGCTTTCCCTTGTCCCAGTCGCTTACACAGCAAAGGATTCTGTCGCCCTTATGATAGTTGTATTTCTGTGCAAGAAAGTTCAGGTCGATGCCGGTAAGCTGAACTGTGTTTGGCAGCTCAAAGTCGCGCTCGGCCATGTTCAGGCTGCTGTTGGCCGGATCCGCCGCGATGTACTGTGTCGCATATTCCTCGCCGAAAAGCATGAACATATCGATTGCATCATCGCTGTCGAAAGTTCCGACTTTGGATGGAATCTTTTTCCCGTTGATGTAGAACTTAAGGCTTGCGGAAATTCTGTCGGATTCGACAAAAGGCATGCACCTGTCACCAGGCACAAGAACACCCTGGGAAATTTCTGCGGCTGTAGGCATTATGCTGAATATTTCACTTGTAAAAGCTCCAGCGTGTGTAAGAAATTTATTGTTTGAAAGCTGGAGAACATTTGGACTTGAAGCAAGGTAAATCTGAACATCTTCGGCCTCTGCATCGATACCGCAAGCCTCGAAGACCTTCTTCATTTCGGAAAGAGAAAATGGATGTGTATACGTACGAAGAAACTTGACTACAAGATCTTCTCTTCTTTGTTCCATACTTTTAAATATAATACTTTTTTTATTGAATTCAAAAATTAAATTATTTTTTTTTCGGAACCAAAAAAGTATGACTTTTTAAGTTCCGTTTAAGCGGAGACATTCAAACCTCGCCGGATTCAGTTGCGTATCGCATCGATGTTTGCACGTCCTCCCGGTACAAATGGGAGAACATTCTCGTCGCGTTCGATGTTCAGCCTTACAAAGTGAGGACCTTTAGCAAAAGCCTTCTTGGCCCAGTCCTTGTCTTCGTTGGCGTTGACTGAATCTATTCCAAATCCTTCCGCAATCTTGAGAAGGTCAGGACTCTTGATGAATTCACTGGCGCTGTAATTCTTGTCAAAAAGATATTCCTGCTGCTGGTGAACCATTCCAAGGACGCCGTTTTCAAGAACTATTACAGTCACATTGAGCTCATGCTCAGCAAGGGTCGCAAGTTCCTGAATATTCATGAGGATGCTTCCGTCGCCGGAAATGCAGACAACGCGCTTCTTTGGATTTGCAAGGGCAGCTCCGATTGCAGCAGGCAGACCGAATCCCATTGTTCCAAGAGAACCTGAAGTAAGGAAAGTGCGTGGAGCTTCAACAGGATAATACTGTGCAGACCACATCTGGTGCTGTCCAACATCTGTCGTAACGATTATGTCAGAAGACTTGAGACCCGCCTTCTTTGCTTCCTCTGGAATCTGGTTGATGAAAAGTCTTGGGTTTGGAGAAGAAGATTTCTTTCCGCGGCCAAGTTCAAAGCTTTCAGTCTCGGCATAGATTTTCTGGAGTTCTGAAATCCAGTTCTTTCTTGCCTTTCTTTCTTCTACGCTTCCCTTCTCGAGGATCTGAACAAGTTTTTCAGTAAGCATCGGAAGAGCTTCTTCCACGTCATATGTCAGCGATGAGTACGATGGAAGGATCTTGTTGATTTCAGCTGCATCGATATCAATGTGGAGTATCTTTGCTTCAGGACAGAACTTTGCTATAGCACCAGTGGCTCTGTCATCAAAACGTACACCGAGGGCTAGTACCGTATCGGCATCATGCATTGCTTTGTTTGCCGCATATGCACCGTGCATTCCGACCATCGCAAAGTTGTTTTTATTTGAACGCGGAACAGCACCGATTCCCATAAGGCTTGTGACAACGGCAACGTCATATGCATCCATGAATTTCTTGATGCTTTCAGAAGCGGCTTTTGAATTGCATCCGCCACCTATGTAGAGGACAGGCTTTTTTGATGAGGCAAGAGTTTCAGCCATGGTCTTTACTACGGAACCGACTGAAATTTTGTCAGTGAAGAATTTTCTTGCAAGTGAGGAATTCTTTGCCTGCTTGATTGTATGGATCTGTGGCCATGCCTTGAATTCAACTTCCTTAAGCTGAACGTCACGAGGAACATCGATGAGGACAGGACCCGGACGACCAGAGACAGCAATGTCAAATGCAAGCGGAATAACATCGAGGAGTTCAAGAGGATCCTTTACCATCATGCTGTGCTTTGTGATCGGCATTGAAAGACCGAATGTATCAGCTTCCTGAAATCCGTCCGTTCCGATCATGGAAGTATTTACCTGGCCTGTGAAAGCAACGATAGGAATTGAGTCACAGCGCGCATCAGCGATTGCCGTGAGAAGGTTCATTGCGCCTGGACCTGAAGTTGCCATGCAGACGGCAGGAAGACCCGTTGAACGTGTCATCCCCTGGGCAATGAATCCTGCAGCCTGTTCCTGACGCACAAGAATATGCTTGATGGAGCTTTTGTTGAGCTCATCATATAAAGGAAGAATCTGTCCGCCAGGAATACCTGCGACCGTCTTGATTCCTTCCAACTCAAGTAATTTCAAAATAATCTGTGAACCTGTAGCCTTAATCATTCCGCAAGTTTATATGTTATATGGAGAATTTTCAACAGAAATCATCACGTGATTTTTTATTTTTTTTTATTATGATAGACTGTCCCCATGTCTTTAAATTGCAATGAAATCAATGAAATACTTTCGGAACTGGATCTTGACGGGTCATTCATCCAGGAAATAATACAGCCGGGCTATGACACACTCTGCTTCCGAGCAATAAACAAGGGGAATCTCGAAAACCTTCTTGTCTGCACTTCCCCTAAGGCAACCAGAATCAACCTTACGAAATACAAGCCTCCAAAGAATGAAAAGCCTTTGCGCTTCAACCAGTTTTTAAAATCACGTGTCCAGGGCATGAGGATAAATTCCATCGTGCAGCTGGGACTGGATAGAATAGTGCGGATGGATGTCTCCACGTGGAAAGAAAAACTTTTCATCTATATTCGTCTGTGGTCCAATGCGGCAAATGTAATCGTCACTGATGAAGACGGAACAATCCTTGACTGCATGTTCCGCCGGCCAAACAAGGGAGAGGTTACAGGCGGAACTTTTACACCCGAGATGAAAGACATTTCTGACGAAGATAGAATTTCATCACTTGAACGATTCCCCGTCCGCGATTTTTCAGATGTGGAACTTACCGACGAGCAGAAGGAGTTCAGCTTCAATCAGAAAATCGACCTTTACTACTCGGAGCATGCAAAAGTCCTCTCACGTGAAAGCCTTCTTGAGCAGGCGGAAAAATGGTACAACGTGCGCCACAGCAAGATGGAAGCAGCCCTTGAAAAACTTGAGCAGAAGAAAAAGGACTTTGAGAATTCCGGCAGCCTGAAACACACCGGCGATTTGATTTTGTCTTTCGGCAGCCAGGCACAGGGCAGCACACTCACCTGCACCGACTACGACACGGGCAAGGAAGTCCACATACGCATCGATCCAAAAAAATCGATTCAGGAAAATGCCGCAGTCTATTATGAACAGTACAAAAAGGCATCAAGCGGTCTTGAAGCACTTGAGCACGACATTGAGCTTTCAAAAAAGGCAATCGCGGAACTGGACAAAGAATACAACGACATGGTGTCGCAGAAAAACGTTCTCAAAATCGAGCAGATGCTCCGCCATGACACAAAGCCAAAACAGCAGACAGTGAAAGCACATCCAGGGCTGCACTATGAAATCGAAGGCTGGACCGTCATCGTCGGAAGGACTGCAACTGAAAACGACGAACTGCTGCGTCACTTTGTAAAAGGTCAGGACATGTGGCTTCACACACGTGACTATGCAGGCGGTTATGTCTTCATCAAGGGAAAGAAAGACAAGACTATTCCTCTTGAAATTCTTTTATATGCTGGAAACCTTGCCGTCTACCATTCAAAGGCACGCAAGAACGGACAGGCTGACCTTTATTATACACAGGTAAAGCATCTTCGCCGCGCAAAGAACGGGCCAAAGGGACTTGTTCTTCCGACTCAGGAAAAAAATCTCCTTGTAAAGATCGATGATGCAAAAATGAGAAAGCTGGATGAATACCTGATGAACTAAAGCCCTTGCAATATAGCCACTATCTATAACTAAATATAACATCAAAATATTTGGCTATATCCTGTTTTTTCTATATCATATAAACGAGGACAGACATGACTATTAAGAATATTCTTGAAAACAAAAAAGTGCTTTTTTCATTTGAAATTTTTCCACCAAAAAAGCAGGCAAATTTTGGCAATGTAATCAATTGCGCAAAAGAACTCAGCAACCTAAAACCTGACTTCATGAGCATCACCTATGGCGCAGGCGGAACTACGAAAGTAAACACAGTTGAGATCGCACAGCAGATAATCGGAATGGGCACTCCTGCCCTTGCCCACCTTACCTGCGTTGGAAATACAAAAGATTCCATAAAGGAAACCATCACGCAGATGAAGAATGCAGGCATTGAGAATGTCCTTGCCCTCCGCGGCGACTATCCTCAGGATTTTGAAGGTGACAAGGCAACCACAGATGGCCTTGACCACGCATCGAACCTCGTTCCATTTTTGAAAGATGCAGGTCTATGCGTAGGCGGAGCCTGTTATCCGGAATGTCACCCGGAAAGCGCCAACAGAATCGATGACATAGAAAACCTCAGATATAAGGTCGATGCTGGCGTAGATTTTCTTACGACACAGATGTTCTTTGACAACAACATGCTATACAGCTATCTCTACCGTCTGCAGTCAAAGGGAATCCATCTTCCAGTTTTTGCCGGCATCATGCCTATTACAAATTCCAATCAGGTTGCAAGGATGGTGAAACTGAGTTCCGCCTATATTCCTGAAAAACTACTTGCCATCTGCGACCGCTTTGAGAACAATCCTGAAGCAATGAGGCAGGCTGGAATTGCCTATGCTACAGACCAGATCATCGATCTGATTTCCAACGGCATCCGCGGAATCCACATCTACAGCATGAACAAACCTGATGTTACAAAGGACATCATCGCAAACGTAAATGAAATCATCAAGGCGGTAAACGAGTAAACCATGGCAGACTTCAGAATTTTTTTGGCAGCTTCCATCGCAGAACGCATCCCTGTTTTTTTTGACGGCGGAATGGGAACAATGATCCAGAAGACAGGTGTTGTCGGATATTCAATTCCCGAGGATTTGAATTTCTATCATCCTGAAATCATAAAGGACATCCATCACCAGTATCTTGAAGCCGGAGCAAATGTACTTACGGCAAACAGCTTTGGTGCAAATCCTATAAAGCTGGAAGAAGGAAGATTCACTACAAAAGAATACATAACTGAAGCCATCAAGCTACAGAAAGAATCGATAGAAGAATATGAAAACTCCCATCCGGAGACAAAGGGAAAACATTTCTGTTCATGGGACAGCGGCCAGATCGGAAAACTCCTCGAACCCATGGGCACACTCACCTTTGACGAAGCCTACGAAGCATTCAAGGAATGTGCACTCATCGCAGAGAAAGCCGGAGCAGACCTTGCGATCATCGAGACCATGAGCGACCTCTACGAAGTAAAGGCCGCCGTCCTTGCAATCCAGGAAAACACAAAGCTTCCAGTCGTGACTACAATGACATTCCAGTCAAATCTCCGTACCCTTACAGGTGCAGATGTCCTCACATGCGTCACATACCTTGAGTCTCTCCACGTCGATGTACTTGGGTTCAACTGTGGCGGAAGCCTTGATGAAGATGAAAAACTTGCTGATGAATTCTGCCGTTACGCACATCTTCCTGTTCTTTCCCAGCCTAATGCAGGTCTGCCGGTTGTTGTCAACGGAAAAGATGTTTTCAAGGTTGAACCGGAAGAATTTTCCGAAAGCCAGCTCAAAAATTTTGCAAAGGGTGTCTCTCTTTTAGGTGGATGCTGCGGAACTACGCCAGGCCATATAAAAGCCGTTGCCGACAAGATAAAAAGCAAAGGACTTAAAATTTCGGATGCCGACAGAAGTCTTGGAAACAATACCTACATCTGCTCTTACAACAAGGCCATCCAGGTTGGAGGAAGTGCCGGCCCACGGATCATAGGCGAGCGCATAAACCCGACAGGAAAGAAAAAATGCAAGGAAGCCCTGCAGAACAAGGACATGAACTTCATCCTGAGTGAAGCAGAAAGCCAGATCAATGGCGGCGCCCATATCCTCGACGTGAACACAGGACTTCCTGGAATCGATGAAAGCGAGATGATGACTCTTGCGGTCAAGACAATTCAGGCTGCGTTCAACACACCGCTACAGCTTGACTCAAGCGAAGACAAGGTTCTTGAGCATGCATTGCGCTACTACAACGGAAAGGCTCTGGTCAACAGCGTGAACGGAAAGCAGGAAGTGATGGACAAGGTTCTTCCATTGATAAAACACTACGGAGGATCCCTGGTTGCCCTTTGTATCGATGAGGACGGAATCGCACCTACAGCAGAAGGCCGCGTCAGGGTTGCTGAAAAAATAATCGCAGAAGCTGCCAGATACGGAATTCCAGTGCGCGACATTTTCATCGACACTCTTACACTTACCGTAAGCAGCGAACAGAAGGCTGCATTGGAGACAGTGCGCGCCATAAGGATTCTCAAAGAAAAGTATGGATCACAGGGCATTCAGTTTGTACTCGGTGTCTCAAACATCTCCTTTGGGCTTCCACGGCGCGACATAATCAACAGCAGATTTTTTGAACTTGCCCTCGATGCAGGTCTTACCGCCGCCATCATCAATCCTGCAAGCCAGCCGATGATGGACAGTTACCGCGCCTACAGAAGCCTTGCCGGTTTTGACGAAAACTGTCTTGAATATATCGAGACCTACACAGGAACCGTTGATCCGACTACAGCCAAGGCAAAGGAAAAGATCCTTCTTGATGCTGTCGCCGACGGAACAATTTCCATCAGCGTGAACACTCCGGAAAGCTCAAGTCAGACTGTCACCCCCAGGCGGGCCCCTGTAAAATCAGGGGATGCAGCGGAAAAGAAAAATGAGAGTTCTGAAAGCAGACTCTTTGCAGACAAGGATGAAGACATTCTCATAAAGATCATTGAAAAAGGTTTCAAGGATCAGGCCGCAGGAGCCACAGAAAAACTTCTTGCAACCAGGCAGCCGGTTGAAATCATCGACAACTGCATAGTTCCGGCATTGGACAACGTCGGAAAGGATTTTGAAAAAGGGAAAAAATTCCTTCCGCAACTTCTGCTCAGTGCAGAAACCGTAAGCAATTCATTCTCAAAAATAAAGGAAACGATGGAGAATTCCGGTCAGGCACAGGAAAACAAAGGGACTGTTGTAATCGCCACCGTCTTTGGAGACATCCACGACATCGGCAAAAACATCGTGAAAGCAATGCTTGAAAACTACGGCTATGAAGTGATTGACCTTGGGAAAAATGTTCCGGCGGAAGAAATTGTGGAAACAGTAATCTCCAGGGACATCAAACTGGTTGGTCTGAGCGCTCTCATGACAACTACAGTCGCCAACATGGAAGAGACCATAAAACAGCTTCACAAGGCCCTTGAAGAAAACAGCAAAGAATGCAAGATTGTTGTTGGCGGCGCAGTCCTTACTGAAGATTATGCGGAACGGATTGGCGCAGACTATTATTCCAAAGATGCGATGCAGACAGTTGCAATCGCAAAGGAAATATTTGGGAAATGATCAGAGATTTCAAAAACCGCAGACTAGACACTTTTAATCCTATAAGAGCTTACATCCATATTCTGTTCAGCTTTAAGGGAGTCGTCGTGCTATTCAGATTTCTTGGAATCGTTTTGCACAAATTTTTCTTCCTGCAGTATTTCGAAAAAATCCATATCTATAAAATTCCGGTGAAAAGTGTTGACCATGAGCTGGATACAAAAGTTCCATTCAGGGAAGAACTTACGATGCTTTACCTTGACTTCATCAACTACTGGATTCGTCCTCTTTCAATGATGATAAAAAAATTCGGTCACAGAAAAGGTGTAGGACTTTCAGTAGAATACCTGAACCGAATCGTCACAACATACAACGAAGCTTACAAAGTCTACAGCCGGAACCTGACCACCACTGTCAGACCAAAGCCACAGACGAAAGCCGTAAAAAACATCCAGAGGGTTGATCCCCACTACTGCTGCGTACCAAGCCTCCACATCGCCATAATCGTTCTTACGATTTCCTTTTATAAAATGCTGTTGAACCGCGAGGACTTCAGCGAAGACGAGAGAAAGAACTGGTACGATGAGATCTACAGTCATGGAATCAAAATCTCAGAGTCCGTGCTTTACATGAAGCAGCACAGCGTCAACTGCATTCCAGCCGCAATTTTCATGATGACTGTCACATTCCCTGACATCATGAACAGGGAGCTGGCGGAAAAAATGATATGTGATCTTTTCAAAAACGAAGATGATGTTGCTGAAGAAAACAAAAATGAAATCCGCAGGTACATACAGAATTTCTACAACCGCATGATGGATGAATGTGCAATTCCTGAACAATGGTCCCAAGTCGTTCTTGACTGGCTCAGGACCTATGTTCCCTATGATCCGAAATATTAACGGGAAGTCAGTTCCTTGACTTTTTCGACCAGCTTTGTCTTCATTGTCTCGACATCATTTTTGTATTCAGCGATGATGCGGACAAAGACAGAGCCTGCGACGATGGCATCTACAGTATCTGCAAGGGCATGAGACTGCTCTCCATTTGAAATACCGAATCCACCGTAGACCTTTGAACCACCGGCGCCAACCTTTTTGAGGAAGCTGATTGTAGCTTCGTCGATTGTAGTTTTTGTTCCAGTAATTCCGGCACGCAATGCGGCATAGATATGTTTGAATCCGGCATTTGCAAGTTTTGCAAGGCGTTCGTCACTCATGCTTGGTGCGGCAACCGGAATATTTTCCATTCCGTATTTTTCACATGCCGCAGTAAGACCTTCATCATTATCAAAAGGAAGATCGGGAATGATCATTCCCTTGACTCCACATTCACTTGCCCTTTTACAGAACGCACCAACACCAGGCGTATAGATCAAAGAACCATAGCTCATGATGTAGATTGTCGTATCAGGAAATTCCTCATGGACTTTCTTGATGAAAGCAAGACCGTCGGCAGTTTTGTAGCTGCGGGAAAGCACTTCAGTACATGCTGTCTGGATTGCAGGACCGTCAGCACTTGGATCACTGAAAGGAAGCTGGATTTCAAGGATGTCTGCTCCACCTTTCACAAGAGAACGTGCAACCTCAAGGGAAATTTCATCTGTAGCATATCCGGCCACAAGGTGGCTCATCAATTTTATTTTTTCCATTTTTACCTACCCTCTTAATCTTTAAACATGGACTGTGCTTCATGAATGTCTGTGGAATTCTCAACGCGGTCCAGTTCCGCCTTGAGAAATTCAATCCATTCATCTTTTCTGAACACTGGGTTCGTGATGAACAGATCCTTGTCTCCACGTCCACTCATATTTATGATGATTGCCTTGTCTTTTGGCAATGTAGGAGCGATTTTCATTGCAGCGGCACCTGCGTGGGCACTTTCCATGGCAAAAAGAATACCTTCATTTTTTGCAAAGAAGTTAACTGCCTCAAGGGCTTCCTTATCAAGAACAGAAGTAAACTCTACACGACCGCTCATGCCAAGTTCAGCAAGCTGAGGACCGATTCCCATGTAGTCAAGGCCAGCAGAAATGGAACGTGTGGGAAGGCTCTGTCCGTCTTCATCAAGAAGGAAACGGCTCTTGTATCCTTGAACGATACCTTCGCGGCTGGCATTCCCGGTCATGCGGCTTGCATTTTCTCCGACGTTTGGACCTATTCCGCCTGCCTCAGCACCTATAAGACGTGGTGATTTTTCATTGATGAAAGGTTCAAAGAATCCGATTGAATTGCTTCCACCTCCGACGCAGGCAACCATTGCGGCAACATCGATGTTCCGTTCAGCACACTGGCGTTTTACTTCGCGCCCAATGACACTCTGGAATTCCCTAACGATATCAGGGAAAGGTGCAGGACCAAGGGCACTACCAAGAACATAATGTGTAGTGTCAAAATTCGCAGCCCAGTCTCTCATTGCTTCATTGACGGCATCCTTGAGAGTACGGCTTCCGCTTGTAACCGGAACAACTTTTGCTCCATAAAGCTCCATTGTGGCAACATTTGGCTGCTGACGTCTGACATCGACTTCGCCCATGTATACAATACATTCAAGACCAAGTTTTGCACATGCGGCAGCTGTAGCTACACCGTGCTGACCGGCACCTGTTTCTGCTATGATTCTTTTCTTTCCCATGCGTTTTGCAAGAAGGCACTGACCGATGGCATTGTTGATCTTATGTGCACCGGTATTTGCAAGACCTTCAAGCTTTATGTAGACCTGTGCTCCACCAAGAAGCTTTGTCGCTGTCGGGGCATAATATAAAGGAGTCTCACGACCAATGTAATCACGACGAATGGTATCAAGTTCATCAAGGAATTCCCTGTCATTCATGTAATGGTCGAAGGCCTGTTTCAATTCATCAAGAGGACGGCGAAGAACTTCCGCAACATACATTCCGCCGTATTTACCAAAAAATCCGTTATCTGACATAAGTACCTCTAAAGCTATATGTTTCTATTGATAGTAACAATGTTACTATCAATAGAAACATATGTCAAGAGGCTTCTGCAATATTTTATGGACTGATTCAGTGATTCCTTGACGAGATGACTTCCCTGAAAACTATGCAGCCAAGAATCATGATTCCACCGATTATGCAAAGGAAACCTGGAACCTCACCTGCAAAAATCATGACCCACACAGGATTCATCAGGGGTTCTATCATGGTGATGATGCTGGCACTCAATGCTGTAACGCTGCCGATTCCACGGGCAAAAAGAATGTTCGCAAAGGCCATCTGGAAAATGCCAAGGGCAAAGATGAAGATGATGCTTGTCCAGTCGCCGGCAGCGATTCCGCCTGTAAAATAAAAAGGAATGCAGACCAGACCTGTTATGAAATGGGCAAGCATGAATGAAGATGCGGATCCTTTGCTTTTCTGACGTCTCATGAAAATCGTAGTGAAAGCAAAAAATACTCCGGACAAAGCAGCGAGAATATTTCCAAGGAGTTTTCCGGCATCAATGTCGCTGTAGAAAAACAGCACGACTCCAATGAGAACACCGGCAACTGTGATAAAATCAGATTTTCTGTTTTTCTCACCAAGAATGACAGGTCCAAAAAGAATTACGTAAACAGGATACGAATACTGAAGAAGGACTGCATTGGCAGATGTTGTCATTTTGTTTGCCGCGCAGAACAGGATCATGGTCAGGCTATAGCATATTCCGCCAAGCCACAGAAACAAAGTCGAATTGCGGTCAACATCTCCATTTTCATTCCTTACAAAGAATGCGGGCAAGGATCTGCAGACGATCATGAAAGTTACCAGTGCGATGGTACTTCTGAGTCCGGCAATAGTAAAGGAAGACGCATTGACATTTTTAATGAAGATTCCAGCCGAGCTCCAGCAAAGACCGCAGAGGGCAAGTGCTATTACGCCACCAAATTTATTCATAGTGAAAGAATAATAGCACTTTGCATTAAAAAATCAATCGCAGGTTTTATGAAGCTGCGTGAAAAATTTTTCAATGAGAACAGAAGATTTCTTTCCCTTGCTTTCCTCAAGTCCACTTGAAGCGTCAACAAGTTCCGGAGCGAATTCACTGCATACGGAAGAAATATTCTCACAGTTCAAACCGCCGGCAAGCCATAGTTTTGTTCTTGAAATGCATTCCTCAACCAGACCAGACGGAATCGTCGTTCCTGTTCCACCTATGCAATCACCAGATCTGGCATCCACAAGAATTCTAGGTTCACCATAAAGCTGGAGAAGTTCAATGACCGCAAAATCATCATGGGACGAAAGGTTTTCAGCAAAATAGTGCGGAACTTTTTTCAGCTTTTCATCAGCAAAAAATTCCTTTATCTGTTTTTCTGAGAATCCATGGAGCTGAAGGGCATCAAGAACTCCCCTTTCAACAAGATCAAGGGCATGCTTTCCCTCATCGGAATCAAGTTCAGTTATGACACCGATTTTCACAACACGGTCGATATCCTCAATGAATCCAGCATCGATCACGTTGCGCGGGGATCTTTTGCAGAAAACAAATCCAAGCAGATCCGCGCCGCATTCGACCGCCTTGGCAGCATCCGCTTCATTTGTGATTCCACAGATCTTCACCAGAGGTCCGCAGCTTTTCTCTTCAACGGAACCAAGCTTTGCCGCGATTTTTTTCCAGAAGAGACTTGTAGAGCCATTGCGCTTTGCTTCCATTGCGTTGCTGACAAAAGCACTGACAAATTTTTTTGCATTGACAGGATCTTTTGCCACAGCCTCGCCTATGAGAATTCCATCAAAGCCAAGTCTACCTGTAAAAGCAGCCGCATCTTCAGAAAGGATTCCGCTCTCAGAAATGATACGGACTTCACCAGGACGTTCAGATTCGGAAAGTGAATTTATCTTTTTCTCAATGCTGCGTTTAATTTTAAGAGGAATGAGCATGTCGATGGTGAAAGTTTTCAGGTCACGTGAATTTACACCAAGGACAACCTGTTTTTCAGCATCCATCTTCTTGGCAATCTTAAGAACCTCAAAGGCCTTGATCACGGCTTCCTCGTCACGAAGCTCAAGGAGAATCGATATTCCAAGCGAAAAAGCTTTCTCAGCCATCTGAAGAAGTTTTGGCAGCTCAAGGATCCTTGCAATGAGAAGAACTGCATCAGCACCACATCTGTAGGCAATCTCGATTTCTTCAGGTTCAAGAAGGAAATCCTTGCGGAGGACGGCAACCTTGTTTCCAAGGGAATCGGCAAGGGATGCAACTTTTTTAAGATCTTCGAGAGTTCCCTTGAAATAGTTTTCTTCAGTGAGAACGGATATGGCGCTGGTCCCTGACTGGATGTAACGTTCCGCAGTCTGAACACTGTCTAGATCCGGAGCGATGTCTCCCTTGCTTGGAGAAGCGCGCTTTACTTCAAGGATTGTACCAGGCTGAGGCAGAAATGGAACGACAGGCCTTGTTCTTTCAGCAGGAATTTCATGACCATATGAGAAGCCAAGTTTTTCCATGTCAGCGATACGTCTGTCGCAGATTTCTTTCAAAATATTTTTCATCTGAATCCTCAGGCAAGAGACTTTGAAACTTCAACAATCTGGGTCAGCTTTGAAAGAGCCTTTCCACTGTCGATGGCATTCATTGCCATTTCATAACCGTCCTTGATTGTCTTTGCTTTTCCACTGATATAAAGAACGGCACCTGCATTTAGGCACACGGCATACTTGATTGTCTTCTTGCCTTTACCGTTGAGCAGATCCATTGCAAGTGATGCGTTTTCAGCACCATTACCACCAGAAAGTTCCTCAGGATCGTCATCTGTAATTCCATACTTTGCAGGATCAATCACATACTTGTATTCCTTTCCGTCTTCATTGATCTGGAAGCAGTAGGTAGGTGCACATGGACTGATTTCATCGAATCCGTCTTCAGATGTAACGACAAGAACACGTTTTGCGCCAAGTTTCTTTGCTGCCCTGCCATAGGTTTCAAGAAGATCCTTTGAATAGACACCAAGAAGCTCATACTCAGCTCCAGCCGGATTGAGAAGAGGTCCCATGATGTTCATGATGGTCTTGATACCAAGAGCCTTGCGTACAGGAGCCGCAAAGCGCATTGCACTGTGATATACAGTCGCCATGAGGAAACCAAAATCAGTCTTCTGGATAAGTTCACATGTTCTGGCAGGATCAGCCATGATGTTGATTCCAAGATTCTCATAGAAGTCTGCCGAACCAGACTTGGATGAAACGGCACGGTTTCCGTGTTTTGTGACAAGCTGTCCGCAACTTGCAGAAACAATGGCGGCAAGAGAAGAAATGTTGAACGATCCCTTGCAGTCTCCACCCGTTCCAACGATTTCAGCATGACCGGTGAACTTTACTGGAAGAGGTTTTGCGACCTTGAGCAAACCACGGGCAAATCCTACGATTTCACTGACGACCGCACCCTTGACTGCAAGAGCTGCGAATACGGCTGCCATTACACGCTCATCAACAACTCCGTCCGCAAGGTTTTCAATAAAGAGACATGCCTCATCTTCCGTAAGATCCTGACGGGCAACAATTTTATTGAGAAGTCCAACAGTATCCAAAGCTTCTCGGCGGTAATGGAGGAAGCATTTGAAGATTTCATCTCCAAGACCGCTTGCGATTGATTCCGGATGGAACTGAACGCCTTCAATGCAGAATTCCTTATGGCGCACACCCATGATGTCTCCGTCTTCTGAACGTGCAGCTACTTCAAGGCAGGCAGGCAATGAGTTTTCATCAATTTTAAGGGAATGATAGCGAGTGAATTCAGCAGTCTTTGGGATCGTGCGGAAAAGTCCCTGTCCGTCGAATTCCATTTTTTCAACAACACCGTGGCAGATTCTTTTTGCCTGAACGATGTCTGCACCGAAAGCCTCACCAATCGACTGATGACCAAGACATACACCGAGAATAGGAATTTTTCCTGCAAAATACTTGATGGCAGGAATAGAAACGCCGGCCTCACTTGGAGTTCCAGGACCCGGAGAAACTACGAGACGGCTAGGTGCAAGCTTCTCTATTTCTTCTACTGTGATTTCCTTGGAACGTACAACCTTTACTTCTTCCGAACCAAGACGCTGCAAAGCCTGGACTACATTGTATGTAAAACTGTCGTAGTTATCTATTACAAGAATCATATGATTTCTCCTCTGTTACTGTTTCTATTGATAGTAACAATGTTACTATCAATAGAAACATCTGTCAAGAAGAATTCATAAAAAAAATTTCAATTTATAAGATGACCTTACTCCACGCTTCCGCTTTCCCTATTCTGTTCCCGAAGAAGTTCAATATATGAAGTCATCGGCAGAGGCTTTGAATAAAGAAAACCCTGTATATAATCTACTCCAGTTGACTTTACTATTAGATCCTGTTCAGCAGTCTCAACACCTTCGACGAGAATTTTAAGATTGGAATCCTTGAAAGTTGATATGAGATTTTTGACAAGCTTGAGCATTGCCTCGTCCTTTTCCATCATCAAGACAAAAGATCGGTCGATCTTGATCGTATAGAAAGGAAGCCGTATGACATTGGCAAAGTTTGAGAATCCCGTTCCGAAGTCATCAAGATAGAAAACAATTCCGGCCTTTACGAATTCTTCCATCCTTTCACGTACAACTTCAAAATCATCAATAAGAATGCTTTCTGTAATTTCAATGATGATGTTCTTAGGTTCAATATCATATTTTTCAATTATTCCAAAAACAAAATCCTTGATGTCAGAATTCAGCATCTGATAGACGGAAAAGTTGACTGAAACAGCTTTTACAACATCCCTATTATGGCTTATGAACTCGCAGACCTTTTCAAAATTCACCTTCCCCAGTTTTTCAATCAGTCCGTTGTTTTCCGCGATCGGAATGAATTCAGCAGGACTTATATTTCCAAGCTCCGTATCAATGAGACGTGACAGCGCTTCGGCATAGACGAACCTGTTGTCCTTCATGGAGACAATAGGCTGAAAGTAAACCTGATACTGTTTTGATTCAGCATTGAGCTCCCTTTCTAGAATTTTTATGATTGTCTTCTTTCTACGGAACTCGTTGATGAAAGCATCATTGCTGTGGACTATGCAGCTTGTTTTTTCTTTTCTTGCCTTTATCATGAGGCCTTTGAGAATTTCCACAGCATCTTTGTAGGAGTCCGTATCTTCCGGAACACTAACTGACACCGCCATATATTCAAAGCTATAGCCGGAACCAAGCCTGCTGAGATTCCTGTTGTATCTTGAAAAGGCTTCCTTTATCTGAGCCTCAAGATTCTCCATCGCACCATGACAGGAAACTACCATGAACTTGGAACCGTTTCTATAAAAGTTTCCATCGATGCACATGCGGAACATACGCACGAGATTGTAGATCATGTTGTCAACTTCAGTAGAACCGAATGTCTCCTGCATCACTCCAAGGTTCTCGACATAAATCATGGTAAGAGTACAGGGACGGATTTTCTTTCCCATAGTACGGGCAAGATACTGTTCCGTCTTGAGTCCAGACTTGTAGTCAATTTCAATTCTGTCAGACTGGATGGCAAGGTACATGAGGATCATGGTAACTGCACCGGAACAACCCGACATGAGCCAATACTCATTTATGATCTGGAATGACATTACAAGAGCACTGACTACAGGATATGACATGAACACGGTAAACATTCTTGAAGACAGGGCACGCCTGTGCTTGAAGACTGCAATTTCCGTGACGATCACCTGCAGACCCGTGATCACGAAGGTGCAGTACTTGAGACTTCCGCGGACATAACCTTTTTCCGGATCAAAATGAAAAATCCAGCCGGTCCACAGATTCGCGATGACCAGAAACAGATAGACCGCATAGATCAGGATCAGGGTTCCGTGATAGATTCTTGAAAATTTATGTACTGCTGAAATGGAAGCATAAAAATACAGGCAGAAGATAAAAGAAAGGGTGCAGAGATTCAGAAAGAAAAGCGTCGATGTGAAATTGCTGAACCACAAGGAATACTTAGGAAAATCGGTGATGCAGAAACATGACAGTATATCCGAGGCACAGGTAAGGATGAGGCTGATGTCGCAAAGCAAAAAAAGCAGATTGCGCCTCTCTTTCAGGTAGAAAGAAGTGACAATGAAAATAAAAAATACTATACCAATGATAAGAGAACAGAACTCACCTAGAATGTTGTACATTCTTCAATGATAACACATTTTTATCAAATCATAAACAAAAACCTTCCAAAACAGAAAGTTTCAGAAGGTTGCTGTTGGAGTCAAATTGAAGAAAAACCAGCGCGCAGTTATTTTCTCGTTCCGTCGAGAACAGATCTCAAGGCACCAAGCTTCTCATTTGTTTCTTCCCATTCACGGTCCGGATTGCTGTCATAGACAATTCCACCACCAGCCTGGAGTGTCCATGTATTTTCCTGCTTTAGGGCACAACGGATTCCGATGCAGAAATCAAGGTCTCCGCTTGTCTGGAGATAACCGATGGCTCCGGCATAGAAATTTCGCCTTATTTTTTCAAGGCGGCTCAAGATCTCAATGGCACTGATCTTTGGGCTTCCGCTTACTGTTCCGGCCGGGAATGCTGAACGGAGAACCTGGATCTGTTTCATTCCGGCTTTGACCTTACCCTGAACGTCGCTGACAAGATGCATTACATGGCTGAAATATTCACAATCCATATAGCGTGTGACCTCCACGGAACCGCTTTCGCAGACACGGCCAAGATCATTTCTTGCAAGGTCAACGAGCATGAGATGTTCACTCTTTTCTTTTGGATCACCAAGAAGATTTGCCTTCAGTGCTTCGTCTTCAGCTGAATCCTTTCCGCGTCTTCTTGTTCCGGCGATAGGTCTGATTGATGCAATTCCATCACGTACGCGGACAAGACTTTCAGGACTTGAACCTACAAGCTGCCTGTCTCCAAAGTCGATGTATACAAGATAAGGACTTGGGTTTACGGAACGAAGGCGGCGGTAAATTTCCATTGCGCTGTTTTCATTTTCAATCTGAAGGCGGCGGCTTGGAACAGCCTGGAAAATGTTTCCAGCTATGATTTCTTTTTTTAGAGCGACAACCTTTTCCTTGTACTCGCGCTCGCTTTGTTCAAGGTCGGTAATGGTACGGCAAGGAAGAGCTTCCTCAGGAGGAGCAAGGTACGAGAAGTCGAGGTCGTTGAGACGCTTCTTCAGATTGTCGACAGCTTTCTGAAGGTCAATCTGATGTTCGTTGTAGTTGAATGCGAACACGTGAAGCTGTTCAGTAAAATGGTCAAAGACAATGTAGAGATGGCCGGCAACGAATTCACTTTCCGGAATCTTGAGTTCATCTTTCTGAGGTGCAAGGTGGATCGTATCGCAGCGGGCACAGAACTCATAGCTCAGATAGCCTACACCGCTTGCCGGCACAGGGATTCCCTTCACAGGAAGTTCATTCTCCTGGGCAACATAAAGAAGTGCATCGAGAATGTCCACCTGATGACGCACTGTGGAACCCGGAGCAATCATTTCATCGGCAGGAAGTCCTGCTGTCTGTGCAGTAAATGGGACGCGGCGTCCGTCAATCATGAAGGCAATGCCCTCGTCATCCTGAAGAATGCGGAAAGCTTCCTCTGCAAGGAGGATTGAATATCGTTCCTTTCCCATGTTGAATCTTGCGCTTTCAAGAATGGCCTTGGCCCCAATTTTACGGGCAAGACTGAAAGGTGTATATCTGTCACTTGGCAAAGTCAAATAAATGCTGTCTGTACGTTTTTCCATGGATCACTCCTTGATTCTATTAATAGAAACAATGTTACTATTAATAGAAACACTTGTCAAGCAGATTTAAATGCTTTTTTTTCCCTTTTAGTAGCTTTTATATACCGCCTTTATTGACAACTTTATTCCAGAAAAATAGATTTTAATCATGAAAAAACTTACAGAAGGAAACATTACAAAACAGATCATCTCATTCTCAATTCCACTACTGCTTGGAACTGCCCTGCTCAGGCTTTACACCCTCGTCGACACAATGATGGTAGGCCGCTTTCTTGGCACAGATCCGCTTGCGGCAGTTGGAGCCACTGCAAACATAGCAAATCTTTTTGTCTTCCTATGCTGGGGATTTACAAGCGGATTCTCAATCATAATCGGACAGGCGTTCGGTGAAGGAAACGAAAGCAAGCTCAAGAAAACCATTGCGCACACATATCTTCTTTCTTTCATCATACTTTCAATTCTGACCGCAGCTGGATTGCTTCTGAAAGAAAAAATTCTCCACTGGACACAGATACCGGATGAACTCCATGTCATAGCTTCAACATATCTGACGATTTCAATTCTTGGACTCAGCACATCGATGCTTTACAACGTCATCACAAATGTACTCAGGGCTCTCGGAGACAGTTTTTTGCCGCTTGTATTTCAATGTGTAAGCGTTGTAATCAACATAATCCTTGACTACGTGTTCATTGCGATTCTTGGAAAAGGAGTTGCAGGAGCCGCCATAGCCACAGTGATATCTCAGGGAACTTCAGGAATCGCAAGCCTCATATACTGCATTTTCAGACGGAAGGTCCTCATCGTATCGCCAAAAGATTTCAGCATGAAGGAAAACTATCTGTCACTTATGATTCCCCAGGGAATTTCAATGAGCATGATGATTTCCGTCGTCACAACCGGAACCGTGATCCTTCAGACAGGAATCAACAGTCTTGGTGCCGACATAATCGCAGGCTACACAGCCGGAAGAAAATACGTTGAACTTTTTTTCATGCCAGGTGGTGCCCTTGCTTCAACTGCAGCCGCATTCACAAGCCAGAATTTCGGAGCAAAAAAATATGACAGGATCAAAGCCGGAACAAGAACAATGGTTCTGCTTGCCTGGATCATCAACTTGCTGGAATGGATCTTCGTAGTGCTGTTTGCGGAAAACATGGTGAAGTCAATCACCGGAAGTGAAGTCGGACCGGAGATAATCGGAGCCGGAAAATTCTACATGATAACAAACCTTCCGTTCTACGCCTTTGTAAGCGTTCTCGTAATCGTGCGCAGCGTACTCCAGGGAATGAACAAAAAGAAGACACCTGTAATCGCAAGCATCATGGAAATGGTGGTGAAAATCATTGCAGTGGCGGTCTTTGTTCCGTGCCTTGGATTCACAGGCATCGTCATCACGGAACCGATCATCTGGATTCTTGGCGCCGCCTGGGTCTGGATAATGTACAACATGACTTTGAAAATAAAGATGAAGGAAAATGGATTGAATGCCTAGTCGGGAATTATGATAATGAGTGCCATAGGCAGGCTTCGACTTCGCTCAGCCAGCCTACAACGCCTTCAGGATCCCTGAGCTTCGACATGCTCAGCAACCGCTGCGTCGTTCAGGGTCCCTGCGCTTCGACATGCTCAGCAACCGCTGCGTCGTTCGGATCCCTGGGCTTCGACTTTGCTCAGCCAGCCTACAACGCCTTCAGGATCCCTGAGCTGTGTCGAAGGGTCCGCATGCAGTTTCAGCAACGGACAATTTTATACTCCCCCCTGGAAATTGCATGTTTCATTGCAAAATTGAAAAAGATTACTGCTTTATGTATTCCTTTGCTCTAAGTTGAATATGAATTTGTAAGCCTTATCCGTTCCCATGTTGTAAGGGTCTGTCATCATTTCACTATCAAGTTTTGAAAAAGTAACTTCAATGTAACCGTTGTTTTCATTAAGTCCATATTTGTATGATGAATCAGAAGCAATGAGTTCTTTCAATGTTTTTGAGGCCTTCACAACATTTGACCATGAACCTTTGATCGTGGATCCTTCTTTCAGATGAGAATGACAACAAAAATTATTCAGAAACTATCAGGCTGTTACAGCTTGCCATAGAGTCCCTGAAATAATTTCCATAGATCAACTATACGATTGCGAGCCAGGCGATTGTTGCCGCATCCTTTGCGATATTATCGATGATGCAGTATTCGTTTGGCTGGTGGCACAGCTCATCCATGGTAGACCAAACTACTGCATCGATTCCCATATTGCGCAGTTCAGCGGCTACTGTTCCGCCACCGATACCGATGAACTTTGGTTCGATTCCGTGAACAGCCTCAATGGCAGAGGCAAGTTCTTTTGCCACAGGAGAATCCTTAGATGTTGCAGGACTCTGTGCCGACTGTGGTTCAGAAACTTCAATCTTTACATCGTATTGCTTTTCTATCTCACTGACAATTTCTGAAACTTCCGCACGCACTTCATCAAGGCCATAGCATGGAAGAATTCTGCAGTCAAAGCACAGAACATCATCACCCGGAATAATGTTCACGCCACTGACATTGGCATTCTGCATCGTCGGCTGAAAAGTTGAACGATCAGGCTCAAACATAGGATCCCGTCTGTCAAATTTCTTTTCAAGGGCATTTACCCTCATGGCCAGATCACAGGCGGCAAGTTTTGCATTGCGTCCCTGGTCCGGGCGGCTTCCGTGTGACTGTTTGCCAACAGTATGGAACTTGAGCCACAGCAGATTCTTTTCAGCAATTTCAATTGTCTTTCCTTCAGGATCTCCACCATCAGGAATCAGGATTCTGTCATTTTTGCCAAAAAGTTCCGGATGATTTTTTACAAGCCACCCCATTCCGTAGTTAGAGCCAACTTCTTCGTCTGCCATGAAAAGAAGCTTTATCGTATGTTCTGGAAGAATATGCTGCTTCACAAAACTCAATGCAGCAAGAACACCGGAACACAATCCCTGCTGGTTGTCCTCTACTCCACGACCGAAAATTTTTCCATCCTTGACTACAGCCTGCCATGGATCAGTGTTCCATAGTGAAAGTTCTCCGGCTGGAACAACATCCATGTGGGCACAGATCCAGATATTGTAGTCATCAAGATTTCCAGGAATTGTAGCAACAAGATTCGGACGAAGCCCTCCGCCAACGCGACTGTCAGGAGCGTCAAAATGCTCAAGATTCTTTATTCCGTTTGCCTTAAGCCACTGTTCAAGGACGGCGCACTTTTTGCTTTCACCGTCACCACCATTTTCCGGTGCAAGTGCTGGAACACAGGTAAGGGATTTTTCAAGATCCACAGCAAGTTCAGTATTGTCAAAAATAAATTCTTTAAGCTGATTAAGTTCGTCGATATTCATGACACAATTATAGGGACATAATATTTTAAAGTCAAAAACCGACGAAGAAATTTTATTGTTATGGAAAGTATCTTCCATTGATATGATTCTTTTAATGAATATAAAATGAGAAAAATGAAAGCAAAATTCCTGACGGTTTTCCAGGTCCTTATTTTCTCTTCCGTTTTTTTTCCTTCACGGAATTCTATCAGGGCGACATAGCTTACGTTTCTACAGGATCCAGAATCTTTTCAGGCAATGCGGAACAATTAAAGCCGCGGTATTAAATGAAGGCATCATTGAAATCGAAGACAGTGCACTTGAAAACTGCGTGAACCTGAAATCCATCAGGCTATGCGCAGGATTGAAGTCCATCGGAAAATTCAGTCTTGCCGGAACACAGATTGAATCGCTGGAAATTCCTGAAGGCTGTCATACTGTAAAACAGGGAGCTTTCCTTATTGGCACAAAAATACTTCCGCTGCCGGAATAAAAAAAAAGCAGCGCAACCGTAGGCTTTCCAGGCAAGGTAGGAAGCCCCGGCGACACTGCCCTTATTTATATTGCGGTTTTGATGAACCACCGGCAACTACATCTTGAAATACTTTTTATAGGCATTCCATGTCGAACCGATGAGTGTGTCCACATCGCTGTACTTTGCTTCCCAGCCGAGGACTTTTTTTGCAAGGTCTGATTTTGCTGTAAGCTGGGCAGGGTCGCCGGGACGACGTTCTACGTAATCTGCCTTGATTTCTTTTCCAGTGATGCGGCGTGTAGACTCAAGCATCTCAGTAACGGTAATTCCGTTTCCAGTTCCAAGATTGAGAGTGAGGCTTTCTTTCTTTGAGGAAATATATTCAAGTGCCATAACGTGGGCAGAAGCAAGGTCCGTAACGTGAATGTAGTCGCGGATACAGGTTCCGTCGCGTGTTGGGTAATCATTTCCAAAAACACAAAGCTTTTCGCGTTTTCCGCATGCAACTTCCATCATTACAGGAAGAAGATTTGCAGGATTTTTTTCAAGACCGTAAAGAACTCCCTCTGGATCATAACCGGCAGCGTTGAAATATCTGAGGGCTGCAAACTTGAGTCCTTTAAGCCTGTCATACCATGCCATGAATTCCTCAATCTTGAGCTTTGTGAATCCATAGTAGTTTTCAGGATTCTTGGGATGATTTTCATCGATTGGAAGATACTGAGGCTCACCAAAAGTTGCCGCACTTGAGCTGAAAACCATGTTCAGACAATTGTATTTTACGGCAGCATTAAGGATGTTGATAGTTCCGTTTATATTGTTCACAGAATATTTTTCAGGAGCCACCATGGATTCGCCGGCAGCCTTGAAAGCGGCAAGATGAATGAAGGCATCAAAACCTTTGGCAAAAGCTTTTTCAAGATCCTTAACTTTAAGGATATCACCTTTGATGAATCCGTTTTCCTTGAAAAGATTCTGCTTAAGTCCGCTTGACAGATTGTCAAAGACAGTGACCTTGTGGCCCTTTGACATAAGTTCCTTTACGACATGACTTCCGATATATCCTGCTCCACCAATAACAAGTACCCTCATGGTTCTACCTCTCGTTTCTTTGTTTTCCTTATTATTTCACAAAGAAGATCAATTTGCAATTTACATGGTTGCATAAAGAACAACTGTTTGCGCAAGGCGAGTGTTTCACACTTTCCGTAAATTCTGTATACTGTTGAAAAATTAAATTACTGCAGAGGTAGAATTATGTATATCACATGTCTTGATCTTGAAGGTGTTTTGGTTCCTGAGATTTGGATTGAATTTGCAAAGGTTTCAGGCATTCCTGAACTTACACGCACAACACGTGACGAGCCTGATTATGACAAGCTCATGAAATGGAGAATCGGAATCCTTAAGGAACACGGACTTGGACTCAAGGAAATCCAGGATGTAATCTCAAAGATTGATCCGCTCCCAGGCGCAAAGGAATTTCTTGATACACTCCGCTCAAAGTGTCAGACAATCATAATCAGCGACACTTTCAGCCAGTTCGCAGGTCCTTTGATGAAGAAGCTCGGCATGCCTACAATTTTCTGCAATGAACTTGTTGTTGCTCCAAACGGGGAAATCACAGACTTCAAGATGAGATGCCCACAGTCAAAGCTTACAACAGTAAAGGCGCTTCAGTCATGCGGATTTGAAACAGTTGCCAGCGGTGACAGCCACAACGACCTTGCCATGATCAAGGCAAGCAAGGCAGGTTTCCTCTTCCGCTCAACAGACCAGATCAAGAAGGACAACCCTGAACTTGAAGCCTTCGAAGAATACGACGATCTTCTCAAGGCAATCCTCAAGGTTGTTGAAGCATAAAAAAAGCAGGATACTTCGACTGGCGCTCAGCAATCCTGCCCGCGCTCAGCAATCCTGCGCAATCATAATTTCATCTTTCAAGAATTGCCTTGGCAATTCTTGAGGCGAAAGTTACGTGATGAACGGCAACTAATTAATCATCTGCTTTCGCCCAGGATCCCTGCAATGGCAGCGTAGCTTCAAGCCGCTGAGTCGAAGGGTCCGCCACGCTATTCAAAATCAAAGATTAGAACAATCCGCTGATCACGCCATTGTCATCAACATCGATGTTTTCCGCAGCCGGAACTTTTGGAAGACCAGGCATATCGACGATATCGCCTGCGAATGCAACAACAAATCCTGCACCGCTGTAAAGCTGAACATCACGCACAGGGAACGCATAGCCTGATGGAGCACCAAGGGCAGACTTGTTGTGGCTTATTGAATTCTGTGTCTTGGCCATGCAGACAGGAAGATTTCCATAACCGGCCTTTTCATATTCAGCAAGTTTCTTGAGCGCCTTTGTGTCGAATTCAACTGATGCCGCACCGTAGATTTCCTTTGCAAGAGTTTCGATCTTCTCCTTGAAAGAAGCATCGAGAGGATAGATGTTCTTGAACTCAGAAGGCTTGTCACAGATTTCCACAACTTTTTCTGCAAGTGCCTTGGCCCCGTCTCCACCTTTGCCCCAGCCTTCACAGAGAATCGCTTCGCTTCCGCATTCCTTTGCAAGCTGCTGAACAAGAGCAATCTCAGCATCAGTGTCGGTAATGAATTTATTCACTGCGATGACACAAGGAAGGCCGAATTTCTTCATATTGTTGATATGTGCCTTTACATTCTCAAAACCTGTGGTGATTGCCTCAAGATTTTCAACACCAAGATCAGTCTTAAGAACACCACCGTGCATTTTGATTGCGCGGCATGTAGCAACGATTACAGCTGCATTCGGTTTGAGTCCGTGCATGCGGCATTTGATGTCAAAGAATTTTTCAGCTCCAAGGTCAGCGGCAAAACCAGCTTCGGTCACAACATAGTCACCTGTAGCAAGAGCACAGAGTGTGGCATTGATGGAATTGCATCCATGGGCGATGTTGGCAAAAGGGCCACCGTGGATGAATGCCGGATTTTTTTCCAAAGTCTGAACAAGATTAGGTCTGATCGCATCTTTCAGAAGAGCCGCGATGGCACCTGTGCATTTAAGCTGACCGAAAGTAACGTTTTCCTTTGCGTATGTCTGGCCGATGATGATGCGACTGATTTTTTCCTTGAGTTCAGAAATGCTCTTCGATAGACATACGATTGCCATGATTTCAGATGCAACAGAAATCTGGAAGTGGCTTTCACGAGGAACACCGTCAATGCGGCTACCAAGACCAAGAATCACATTTCTGAGGGCACGGTCGTTGAGGTCAACACAGCGCTTCCATGAGATTGTACGAGGATCAATATTGAGGGCATTTCCCTGCTGCAGATGGTTGTCGATCAAAGCTGCCATAAGATTGTTTGCGGCAGTTATCGCATGGATGTCACCAGTAAAGTGAAGGTTGATGTCCTCCATCGGAACAACCTGGGCATATCCACCACCACAGGCTCCTCCCTTGATTCCAAAGCAAGGTCCAAGAGATGGCTCGCGGAGGGCAATCACAGTTTTCTTTCCGATTTTATTGAGGCCGTCGCCAAGAGCGATGGTGACTGTAGATTTTCCTTCACCGGCTGCAGTCGGTGTCATGGCAGTAACAAGAACAAGCTTTCCTCTCTTACTGGAAGCCTGGAGTGAATTCAATTTTTCAAAGTTGATCTTTGCCTTGTATGAACCATAGAAATCCAGGTCTTTTTCTTCAAGGCCAATTTTTCTGGCAACTTCAGCCACCGGAACCATTACATTTTTCTGTGCGATTTCAATATCTGTCATATTCACTCCGCTAATTTTTATAGTCCTATCATTTTATTGAAAAACACGTAGAATTTCAATTTAACAGGAATTGAAAAAATCAAGACTATTATATTATTTTATGTTATAATTAAGATGAACTTAGTATTCATCAATATCAAAAAGTATTTTTTATCATGCTCAATTTTATTTTTGAGACGGAACCAATTATTGAGGTACAAAATGAGAAAATTTTGCTTTTTGACTTTATTGTTTTCTTTCTTTTTCTTTTCATGCGCCATGAACCAGGAATCTGGTGGAAGTGTGGTGATCACGATGCCGGAAAAAACAGAGGCAGTCCGCGCAATTACAGATTTCGAGACAAGCTATACAATCACCATATCCGGTCCTACATCCGTTGAACCAAAAAACGCACGTGCCGGTGAAACAATCCAGTTCAGCGAGCTTGCTTCAGGCAATTATTCAGAAAGACTAAGGATTCCGCTCCGGAGAAAAGATAGATCCGCTTTCATATCCAAAGGCAAAGATGATCGTCAAAGTTTTTGAAGATGTTGAAGACGGCAAGTGTCTTAATGAAAAAGAATTCACTGAATTTGAGTTCAACAGTGGTCATGTTGACGGTGTTCTGTCTTACGATGACATTACCTTTGACTCCGACGGCAACTGCGTCATAACAGATTCAGGCAATTACAAACTAATCTTTACAGTCTATCAGTATGTTTCAGATACAAAATACGAAAAATACTTTGTATCTAAAGAATCTGATAAAGTCGAAAAATCGATATTCATTGGTAGATAAAAAAAGGGATGCTCCCTGATCTGCACTTAAAAATGCACTTCAAGGAACATCCCTTTTCTATTTTAAATCAGCGGTAACTTATTTGATCTGAGCAAGAGCAGAGTCTGCGGCAATCTTTCCAAAGATACAGATGTCTGCGACAGCGTTTCCGCCAAGACGGTTGCCGCCATGGATTCCGCCTGTGACTTCTCCAGCCGCATAAAGCCCTGGAACCGGATTTCCGTCTGCATCAAGAACTTCAGCCTTTGTGTTGATTACGATACCACCCATTGTGTGATGGATTGCAGGTCCAATTTCACATGCATAGAAAGGTCCCTTTGTAAGTGGACGAGGCATTTCATTTGCCTTTCTTCCGAGAGGATCGTTTCCGCTTGCCTGGATCTGTGCATATTCAGCCATTGTTGCTTCAAGTACATCAGATGGAATCTCGAGTTTTGCAGCAAGTTCCGCAACTGTGGCACCTTCTGTAAGGAGTCCCTTCTTTACATAACCTTCAATAGCCTTGAGGGATTCACGTACATCCTGGTCGAAAAGAATGTATGCAGTCTGCCCCTTCTGTTCAAGGATTGCCTTCGACATGACGTCGCGGGTTGCCATCTCAGTGCAGAATCTTTTTCCTTCACGGTTCACGATGATGGCACCGTTTCCACGTACAGCTTCTGTGATCATGGTTCCGTTCCCTGGAACTACTGTCGGGTGAGTCTGAATCTCATCCATCTGAGTAAGGGCGGCATTGAATTTCTTGACCATTTCAAATGCATCACCTGTAGCACCTCTGTGGTTAGTTGTTCCGAATCCCTTGAGGTTTGGCTTGTAAGAGACAACCATGTCAGGATTTGCTCCAAAACCTCCGGCAGCAACAATCACAGCCTTTGCCTTGATCACATAGTCACCGTTCTTTGCGCTTACCTTTACACCTGCCGCACGTCCCTTTTCTTCGATTATGTCGGTTACCTTTGAGTTCAGTCTGATTTCAGCACCTGCGTTTTCAGCGGCCTTAACAAGGACAGAAACAAGATGGGCACCTACAGCGGCACCACCCTGAGGTCTGTGAGTTCTTTTGTTTGAGCTTCCAGCCATCTTGCCGACATCAGTAAGATCCGCACCAATTGAGATGAGCCAGTCAACTGTAGCAGCCGATTCCTCCACCATCTTGCGTACAAGCTCAGGGTTGTTCTTGTTGTATCCACCTTTCATTGTGTCGTTGTAATAAGAATCGTTGCTGTCTTCAATTCCAAGTTTCTTCTGAATTGAAGTTTCACTGGCATTGAGACCACCAGTTGCACTGATTGTGTTTCCACCACAGGCAGCCATCTTTTCAAGGACGATGACTTTCTTTCCTTTTGATGCGGCTTCTGTCGCAGCAGAAAGACCAGCTCCGCCTGCACCGATGATCACGATGTCACATGAAATATCCTTTGCCTTCTCGACTTTCTCCGTCTTTCCCTGGGCAAGGGCAAAGGCACCTGTCAATGCCTTGAGGGTTGCATTGGAAGTTATTGTAGCACCTGATACGGCATCAATTTTTGCCTTTCCGCCGTTCTTCACAAACTGATCGCAGATCACCTGCTCAGCACTTTTTGCAAAATCAGTTTCCTCTTCCTTTACAACCTTTGCACCAGCAAGCTTTCCACCTTCAACCGAAAGTTCAACAACGATAGGTCCGTTGCGTCCGTCAGAAGATGCGGTATAAGTTCCGTCTGTGAGAGAAACCTTTTTGCTGCATGCAACATAAGCAAGGGAGATTGCAGACACTACCGCAAACAAACCAGTAAAAATAATATTTCTTCTAAGATGATTATTCATGAATCCTCCTATTTTGATTCCAAGAGAAAAATCGTGACGCTGAAAGCATATAAACAGCAGTTTCTATGATATAGTTTTTTATGAAAAAAATCTCTATTTCACAAGATCTTTCAGAGACTGAAGCTCTTCTTCAGTGAGGGAACGATAGATACCAGGCGCAAGACTTTCATCCAGTTTCAAGGATCCCATCTGGAGGCGCTTGAGATAAACCACTTCGTTTTCAAGAGCAAGAAAAATTCTTTTGACTTCGTGAAATCGTCCTTCAGTGACAGTGATTGTACATTTATCGTCTTCGAGAAATTCAATGTCACATGGTTTTGCATCACACTCAGGATCATTGGCGGCAGCCGGAATATGAATGCCGGCCCTGGCTTTCTCCTTGTATGCGGATTTCTGTTCAGCGGAAACTGAATCACGAAGATGCACAAGATAAGTTTTTCTGACTTCGTATTTAGGGAATGTAAGTTTGTGGTTCAGCTCACCGTCGGTAGTGAAAATAAGAAGGCCTTCAGTGTCGGCATCGAGACGGCCTACAGTGCTCAGAGAACCTCCAAGGCGCTTCTGGTTGTCCTTGTCATCAAGAAATTCATAGACCGTCTGGCGACGGTCACTTTTTGTGGAACACACACTGCCGGCGATTTTGTTCATCATGAAATAGGAATGTTTTTCAACGGCAAGTTTTTCACCGTTGATGATGATTTCATCACTGTCCGGATCAATGTGGAATTCAGGATCCCTGACACGTTCCCCATTGATCAAAACCTCTCCAAAGCGCACAAGTTTTTTTACTTCGCGCCTTGTTCCAAAACCGCTGTTCGCAAGAATTTTATCCAGCCTTTCTTTCTGACTCATCATGGTTTATAAGGCTGTCCCATTACAATCCTATCACCGACGGAGATCGTAAAACCTCCCCCAGTGGCAGTATTTACCAATGAAACATTTCCTTTTCCCTTCATTTCAAGATTTCCAATTGCAACCTTTTTACTGTTCCTGTAGAGAGTACATGGGAATACATGATCTTTATATTCCGGTTTTCCAAACATGGCAATTGCATCAGGCGCAATATGGAGTTTGTATCCTACAACGGAATCCTTTGCAATAACAACACCACAGACTGATTCAGTTCCAACTTTTTCAGACAGAACGGAATTGAGGAAAACCGTATATTCAGACTGAAGCTGTTTCTTTTCAGTAATCACAGTTTCTTTTTCATACTGGATTCTGTTCTTTTCATCGATGAGCCTGTTTATTTCGTTGACACTGGAAAGCGCAAGTTCATTTCCTGCGTTGTCCGCGCAACCCTGCAATGCTTTTACATAGGAGATAATGGCATTATTTTCTTTGTGTGGCATTCTGTCAAAAAGTCTCGAAATGTAGTCAATATCATCATAAATGGTTTTCTGGTTTTCCAGAGACTTTCTGAAGGAATCAGAAGCACCATCTTTCAGAAGAATGTATTTTCCTTTTGAAACAGTTCCCCTGTAATCAATTCCATTTAACTTCAATAACTTCTTGACTCTGCTGTCCTTAGACACCTCAGGATCATAACTTTTTATGGTTTCCTCAACTCTGTTGTTTTCACGATCCATATCCGAAGCTATAGTCTCTTCAAGTTTAAGCTTTGCTTTTTCCAGAAGCAGTTCATAGTATTCCTGCTGATTTTTCAGTTTGTTTTCATATTCATCATGCTGATCATCAATTTCCCTTTTATGATGTATATCCTTGTCCTTGAGTTTTCCTTCATATTCATCCTCAAGTTTTACCTTGTCAGCATTGAACCTGTACCTGTCTTCATTGTACTTTTTGATGTTGCTGACACATGCGTCAATCTCTGTCTTATACATGTTCTTTGCACGGGCAAGATCTTCACGGTATTTGGCTTTGCTTGCAGCAAGATTGTCTTTATGACGTTTTTCGTTGGCAGCAATGCTGTCCAGTCTTTTCTTTTCATTCTTATCAAGATTTTTTTCTCTGCTTCTGGATTCAAGCCATCCTTTTGTCTCAGAAGTTTCGATCTTTTTCTTTTCCTGGGTAAAGTTTCGCTCTATCTTCTTTTTCTCCTGATTGTAATTGTTTTCAATTCTTTCCTTGTCTTTAGTATAATTTTCTTCTACTTTCAGGATTTCCTCAGACCTGAGTTTTTCAAGCTCAGCCTTCCTCTCTTCTTCTGCGGCAATCTTACTGTCAATCTTATCAGCATCTGAAAGAATTTCTGTAAGTTTGACATTCTCAAATCCCTTTACATTTACAGGAATCTTGTTGTTATGCTCGGAAACGATCTTCACCAGTATGAATGTCATAAGCAGAACTACGCCGACACACAGAAGCAGACGGCTCCACATGTGGGTCCAGGCAAATTTCACGCTGTTTTTCTTAGCCTTGGCATATTCAGTCTCAATGTCAAAAGTCTGCTTGAAATCATCTCTGGAAATACGTGTAAGTTCATTTTCCAAAAGGACCGATACCTGATGATGGACATCGTTTTGTCTTTCCCCAGAGAGATCTTCCTGCTCTTCTGATTTCATCGTGATAACATCCTCAGCAGCCGCAAGAATATCTTCCTTGGCTTTCTGGTGAGTCTCTTCCTCTATCTTCAGTTTTTCTTCTTTTGTAAGTCTTGGTTTTCTTGGCTTAACTATTTTGTTGTCATTGTCCATGTTCCACTCCATCCTGCAGGTGCTGATTTAAGTCCCATTCTTTCAAGGAACACGTCCGCGCAGCCCAACTGGCTTTTCTTGAATTCAGCACGGGCGGTTTTCCAGTCACCTTCGTAATATGCCTTGAGACCTGTTTCAAAGATCTCAAACTTTGGTTTCATCGTCTCAAAATTCCAGTCGGAAGCAGGACAATCCTTATCCAATGGAATATAAATCTTCACGCCTTCCGTCTTTCCTTTTACCTGAACCGTATCAAGCTCAAAGAATTCATAACGTATTTTTGCCTCAGGATCTTTCATGGCATCATCACGAATGTATTCGCTTACAATAACCGGAACTTTGTATATGCGGGTCAGCCCTTCGAGGCGAGAAGCGGAATTGACATTGTCTCCGATAACGGTATTTGCCATACGTTCCGAAGAACCGATGTTTCCGTAGAAAACATTACCGCCGTCAATGCCGACACCAACATCAAGCATTACAGCCTGGTAAACTTTTTCTTCTTTTTCTGTCAATGGCTTTTTCTCTTCCATCATCTGACGTCTCAAAGTCATTTTTCTTCTGAGGTCAGCAGTGACAGAAGTGATCTCCCAGGCGGATTTGATGGCGCCAAAAGATTTGTTATCCAACGTTCCTTCTTCAATGCCATAGCTTGCAAGGATTGCATCACCAATGATGGAACCGATGATTCCGTTGTTTTTGCTGACCTTTTTGATCACCGAATCATAATGAACGTTGAGAAGCCCGATGATGTCATTTCCAAGAACTTCCGTACGGAAAGTAAAACTCTTGATGTCACTGAAGAGAATGGTAAGTTCCCTCTGACGCCCCTCAAGCTTGATCTCCTGCTGCTGATGTGCCTTTCTTACGACATTTTCCGGAACGAACTTCTGGAAGATCTGGAGAAGATTGTTGATTGTTGAAGACAGGCGGTTGAAGTTTGCGGCAAGGTAAGTAATGTCATCATTTGGAGCACCCTCAATATCAAGAGGTACGAGAACCTGGTTCTGCTGCATGTCATACATCTGATTTGAAAATCTGTCGATGTTGTTCAGGAGTCCGTCAAAAATTTTTGTTCCCATGTAAACAAAGAAAGATGTGATGCAGACGATGATCGCAGCAATGATGACAATGATCCGATACATTTCTTTTCTTGCATCGTCAACTTTGTTCGCACGCACAATGTACATGCGCCAGCCTTCATGATATTTGTAGACACCATTGTAGTCACCATCAGGAGATTTGAACTTCACGGCCCCCTGGATCGGAGTCTTCTCACTGGCTTTTCTTTCATTGTCGATTTTTTCATCTATTTCACGTGAAGAACAACCTTTTTCCTCAAGCGTTTTTCTCATTGTATCGAGAAAGGCGTTCCTTTCATCAAGCGGTTTGTTGATTTCAGAAAGAGCCTTTTTATCAGTGAATTCACTCCACCTAAGTTCCTCATTTGGAGATGAAAAGAAAGCAACGACACCGTTCATGTCAATGCCAAAAGCAACACTGTTGTTCTCACCATCCTCAAAGCCAGTCATGGCACTTTCCGCAATGGCCGCAAGACACTCATCGGTTTTCTTGGAATATTTTTCAATTTCCTTCTGAGTATTGCAGATGTTGTACAGTTCAACAAGTTTATCAACGAGAACAATATTTGACTTCTTGATTGTCTCCCTCTGTGAAAGCAGCACTGCAATCAGGTTTGTAGAGAAAGTCGATAGAAGAATCATGATGATGAAAACAGTAAGGATTTTCCATTTTATCGGAACGATCGGAGTGTCACCTATGTACTGGAAAAATTTGAAATGATATCTATTTCTAGATTCTTTATGAAACTTTTTTTTGATTCTATCTGAAAAACGGATCCCGTTTGTTTTTACAATCACATTAGGCTGGTTCTGCCCTGAAGCTGATTCAAACTTATTTAAATCCAGACTGTCCAATTTAAACCTCCCATTGTTTTCTATTCTAAGTCCAAAACTTCCATTTATCAAGAAAAAATATATCTACCTCCAAAAAACCACCGTTCCTATTGAACAAGGCATGGTTCCGCAATATTCTTTTCTACTATGAAAAATAAACAGAAATCACTTCTCGCAAAAGGACTTTCGCTTTCAGTCCTGACACTGCTTTCAAGAATTCTTGGACTTGTTCGCGAAATGACAAAGGCACATTTTCTTGGTACCAGCGCATTCTCTGATGCTTTCGGAATTGCTTTCATGATTCCAAATCTGTTCCGCAGACTTTTTGCAGAAAACTCAATATCGGTTGCATTCATTCCGACTTTCAGAAACTATCTTGAAGATGCAGAGACTCCGGAAGGAAAAAAAGAGGCTGAGAATTTTGTAAAGGCAACTTTCACTCTGGTTTCCTTTTTGACAGTGACATTTGTTTCCGTCGGAATTCTGCTTACTCCGTTGATTTTGAAAATCTTCTATTCAACAGAAGATCTTGTCGCTAAGAACGAGGCCATCATTCTTACCCGCATTATGTTTCCGTATCTGGTTGTGATTTCCATCGCCGCATTTTTCCAGGGAATCCTCAACGCCCTCAAGATTTTCTCACCGTCAGGTTTTACTCCGATTCTCTTCAATACGATTGTAATTGCATGCACCTATATTTTCTCAAGATGGACTTCCAATCCGGCACGTGCCATGGCTATCGGTGTCATTACAGGCGGAACTGTTCAAGCCCTTTTCCAGCTTCCTTTCGTCCTCAAGAACAACTGGCACATAACTTTCACTTCCCTCAGAAAGGCGTTTTCAAATCCAGGAACAAAAAAAGTTCTTGCGCTCATAGGACCAACCATCATCGGCATGGCCGGCTATCAGATAAACGACATAGTTTCATCAGCACTGGCAACAAGAGCCGGAGAAGGCGTTGTTTCAAGCCTTCAGTATTCCCTTCGTCTTCAGGAACTTATCCTTGGCATCTGCGCAGTCACCATCGGAACAGTCATTCTGCCTGATCTCACAGGTTATGCAAAAAAGCAGGAATGGGACAAATTCAACAACCTTCTATGCCAGTCAGTTAAAATCATGGCATTGATCGCAATACCGATAACTTTCTATTCACTTATCATGAGCGAAAACATAATCAGCCTTGTTTTTTCAGGCGGAAAATTCAACGCGGATTCAGTAAGGCAGACAATGGAAGTTTTCAATTTCCACATCATCGGTCTATTTTTTATCGCGGTAAACAGAATCCTATCTCCGGCTTTCTATGCCCAGCAGAACACAAAAAGTCCTACCATCGCAGGACTTCTGAATTTCGCCGTGAACATCACTCTTGCCGCTTTGCTTGTCGGTAATTTTGGAGGACGCGGAATCGCACTGGCATTGACCACTGCAAGCGCCGTAAACACAGTCGTTCTTTTTGCAATGCTTGGAAAAACAAAGGGAATTGAGATCGGAAGCCTTGTAAAATCGGTTTTGCTTTACACAGTCAAGATCGCCATCTTCTCTTTTGCGGCTGTAGTTCCGGTTTACTTTGCAAAAGATACTCTTGTTTCCATATTCAAGGGACATGCAAGAATAATCAGCCAGGGAATTCCGGTTGCATCGACGGCTGCAGTATTCGGTCTCGTAGGCATCATCCTGTTGGTTGCAACCCGTGACAGCATCGTGAAAACAGTTGTATCAAAACTCAGGCGAAAATAAAAAAAACATCAGGAGTTTTTTATGGACTTTGAGACATTATATAAAAACAGACGGGCCAGAGTATCAGCTTACATGAAGGAACACGGAATAAAGGCCGCAGTTTTTGAAGACAGCGAAGACCGCCGTGAAAGTGCCCTGCGCTATCTTACAGGCCATCCTACGGATGCATTGCTTCTTATTACCGACGACGGAAACAGCGTGTTGATTCCATGGGATGAAAACCTGGCAAAGGAACGCTCTCATGCGGACCAGATAGTTCCGTCTGCAAAATACGAACGCAATTACGCAAAGGCACTGGTGGAGCTGCTTTCATCTTCCTACAGCGGAAAAGGAAACACAATCTCCTTCTGCAGGGAAACACAGTTCTGCCAGTATGAGAAATACAAGGAAGAACTCAAGGACTGGAACATAGAACTCAAAAACGGCAGCGTCCACGATTTTGTATGCGACATGCGTGCCGTAAAAGACGAATATGAAATCCAATGCACAAAAAAAGCATGCGCCATTACCGATGAAATGACTTTGATGATCATGGACAACGTCAAGAACGGAAACTTCAAGACTGAAATGGACGTGGCTCTTTTCATAGAACGACACCTCCGCGAAAAAGGTGCTGAACGCACAAGCTTTGACACTCTGGCCGCAGGTCCTGAACGAAGTTTTGCAATCCACGCATTTCCTGGCTATACAGGCGGACTTTGGGCAAGCAACGGCCTTTCGATCCTTGACTACGGAGTATGCTGGGAAGGCTATGCAAGCGACTGCACCATAACTGTCGCAAAAAATCCTTCGGCACAGCAAAGGGAACTTCTTGATCTTGTGCAGACTGCCGCGGACGAATGCCGCAAGCTTTACATGCCGGGAAAGAAAATCAGCGATGCAGTCGCAAAAGCCGATGAAATATTCGCATCAGCCGGACGAAACATGCCACACGGACTTGGACACGGAACGGGGCTTGAAATTCACGAAGCGCCGTTTGTAAGCAAAAGATCTGCGGCGGACAAGGTTTTTGTTCCGGGCAACATAATCACACTGGAACCGGGACTTTACGATCCGCTACTTGGCGGCGTAAGACTTGAAAATGATGTGCTTATAACAGAGACAGGAAATGAACTCCTTTTGAACAGTAAGATTTTCGTAATTTAGGATGCCGTATTTTCAAAATATTTGAAAACCACTACTATATGTGACGTTGAAATGAAAGACTGTTATAAGATTCTAGGCGTGTCCCATGATGCAACTGCGGCGGAAATCAGACATGCCTTCAGACAGAAAGCAAAACTTCTTCATCCGGACATTACAGGCCAGGATTCTACGGAATTCCGGGAATTGAAAGCTGCCTATGACACTTTGTCCGACATAAAGTCGCGTGAGCTTTTTGACGAATCCTATACGTTCCACAATGCCCAGAGTCCTTTCCACAAGAAAGACAAAGACTATAGAAAATTCAACTACAGGGAATGGCTTCTGGAACGCACAGATGACGAGAGCCGTGCAAAACTTATCATTTTCGATCTCCTGCACAACAACGAAGACAATGCCGTTTCCGAGTTCAAGAAGATGAATATGGAACGCCCAAACTTCCGCCTGTCACATTGGTTCACAAGAGAAGACTTCATGGACTTTGGTTTCATCCTTGCGGAAGAACTTGTTCTGCGTCAGGAATACTATGATTCCGTAATCCTTCTTGAACAGGTAATAAAGATGGAATACAGCTACAGTTATTTCAGGCTGTTCTTTCCGGAGGTCTTGAGTCTTGTCCGCCATGTCTTGAGAAACAACATAGAAGATGCCTGCAGTCCAGAGCTTGCCATCGACGCATGGGAACGCGCTCTCGATCTTCATCTTGGAAATTCCGATGATGCATTCTTCCTGATGAAAATGGCTGAAGCCTATGAAAAAATCGGAGACAGACAGACTGCACGGATATGCATGGATGAAGCATCAAAGTTGAAAGGTGAAAACTGAATTTCAAACAAACAGGCAAACAGTAATTATTTTGGGAGAACATAGATATGATTTTATTGAAAAACGAAGATCAGATTAACGGAATCAGAAAGAGCTGTCATCTTCTGGCAGATCTTTTCAACGAAATAATACCACGCGTAAAACCTGGTATCAGCACAAAGGAAATCGACGACTGGTGCTGTGAATTTGTCCGCAAGTTTGGTGGTGTTCCTGCATGGTATGAGGAGAATTTTCCTGGATGTGCCTGCATCAGCATCAACAACCAGGTCATCCACGGAGTTCCGTCCAGGAAAAGAATCGTAAAGGACGGTGACCTTGTTTCCCTCGATATCGGAATCAACCTCAACGGCTTCATTTCCGACAGCACACATACTGTTCTTGTCGGCAATGTAAAACCTGCCCACCAGAAGCTTTGCCGCGTTACAAGAGAAAGCCTTTTGGCTGGAATCAACGCATGCCAGAAGGGAAACAGAATAAGTGACATCTCAAATGCCATCTACAAGATCTGTGCGGAAGAAAACCACTACGGCGTTGTTTACGATTATTGCGGACACGGTGTTGGTCTTGGAGTCCATGAAGATCCAAGCATTCCAAACTGCCCTTCGTCAGGACCTAATCCACGCATTCAATCAGGCATGGTTCTTGCAATTGAACCGATGATCAATGAAGGTACCGACGATGTTGAAATCGAAGATGGAAGCGAATGGACTGTCGTTACTGCAGACGGATCATGGAGCTGCCATGAGGAACACACAGTCGCAGTCTTTGAGGACCATAACGAAATTCTGACGGATCTTGATTACAACGGCAATTCATGCCTTAAATAAGGAAAAAAGCCCTCTGAGTGATTTCTGAACTTGTCGAAGGTCGTACACAGGACGATTCGATTTCGCTTACGCTCCACTCACCGATCCTATAAATTTAGGACCCCTGAGCAACGTCGAAGGGGTCCTTATTTTTTCAGTGCATAGCCTTAATTTTATCATCTCAGTAACTATTCAGCATATCTCCAGTAGGCTTTCCAGCAGTCGTGAACTGCAATTCCCTTGAAATCAGGGAGAACGCCGTTTTCATCCATTCCATCCATGCTTAGGTTTACAAGAAGGGAGCTGAGATTCTGTCCGTACTGTATACAGGCATTAACGCCTTCAGGAAATTCTCCGGGACTGAAAGGTTTGAAAATTTGTGACCTTTCTGACCGCCTGCCTTTTTTTCTGATTTGGGTCTGAGGCTCTT
>JAEDDW010000011.1 GCA_016293645.1 Treponema sp.
CGTGGAACATTGAACTCATCAGCCTGCCTCCAGACTGTTTCTGTCTGTGGCTGAACATGACCTACGGCACAAATTACTGCAACTGCACCGTCAAGAACACGTAGGGAGCGTTCAACTTCCGCAGTGAAGTCAACATGGCCCGGTGTGTCGATGATGTTGATTTTGTAGCCTTTCCATTCTGTAGTGATGGCTGCAGAAGCAATCGTGATTCCGCGTTCCTGCTCCTGCTTCATGAAGTCCATGGTTGCAGCCCCGTCATCGATCTCACCGATTTTATGAATTTTTCCTGAATAATAAAGGATGCGTTCTGTTGTAGTTGTTTTTCCGGCATCAATATGAGCCATGATTCCGATGTTTCTCATCTTTGACAAATCGTCTGACATAATAATTCCCTGTAACAAGCAATAAAAATTTTAAAGTTCCGCCTATATTATCAAATTTCAGTTATGTCTACAACACATCAAAATGGCAGTCCCAGGGCTTCCGCATTATAAACGATTTTCTGTAATGTTGGTGCGAAGGAGCGGGGCGTGGTTCAAAAACACTCTTTTTGTGGCAGCTGCGAAGCGGCAGTTCAATAGTTTCTATACCACAAAAAGCGTGTAGCGCATTATTGCGCGGTTTTGAATCACGCAACCGTGACTGGGAGCCAAAAAATCGGATTTTTGTTTATAATGCGGAGGCCCTGATGGCAGTCCCGGCAGACAGCAGCAATTTTTCCGCCTAAATCGCAGAGATTGAAAAAATATAATATTTATCTTGTTAATTTACAATAAAAGTAACATGATCGGCATTAAAATATCTTAAAAATCCTACATTTTGATGTAATTGTGGACAAATCAAAACTAGTGGATTAAACTTTAGTCAGAGGATGATATGACAACTTTACTTATCGTAGACGATTCCGAAATCGACCGTGCTATTCTTAAAAACATTCTTGTCTCAAGCTACAACGTAATTGAAGCCGATTCCGGCTATGCTGCCCTTGAAATTCTCAATAATCCGACAATCAAGATTGACGGTCTCATTCTTGACATAAACATGCCGGGCCTTGGTGGTTTTGAGGTTTTAAGTCTTCTTGACAAATCCCGCCATGCAGGAATGCAGATCATCCTCATTTCAGCTGAAGCACAGAAAAACAACATCATAAAGGCTGCAAACTTCGGTTGTTCAGGCTTTTTCAAGAAACCATATGACAGTGATCAGGTACTTACAAAGCTCAAGGCACTTTATGCCTCAAAAGAAGCTTTCCAAGCGGTACCTTCAGCATCTTCAGTCAATGGAAACATCAACGAAAATGAACTGAGGGCAACGGCGGTTTACGCAGAGAAGCTTCGCCGTGTATACCTGACATATCTCATGAGCGAGAAAAAAGATGACTCACTATACATCCATGTAAGTGAAGTCGTACACATCCTTCTTGAAAACTACTTTGCCCTCAAGGCACCTCGTGATCTTACTCCGGAAGGAATTGAGATCATCAGCCAGGCCGCATATTTCTACGATATCGGGCGTGCCATCGTTCATCAGGAAAAATTCAAGGTTGTATCACAGGCAGACATCGATGAAATCCCTGCAACGCATACAATCGCCGGAGCCGACCTTATTGCTGTCAACTCAAGCCCGGCCGTATCATTCTTTGTAAAGATCGCATCAGACATCTGCATGCATCATCACGAGCGTTTTGACGGACGCGGAATGCCGCACGGACTTAAGAGCACCATCAACAACATCTACACGCAGATGACTGCCATTGCCATAGAATTCTGCCAGCATTTCTTCACAAAGGATGATGAGATTCCTACTGAAAGTGATTTCATGATGGCAATGAATTCCATTACAGAAGATAAGGATGCATTCCGTCCTGATGTTCTTGACCTGCTACAGAACAGCAAAGACGACATCGTATCCCATTTCAACAGATAATTTAACGCCTCCAATTGGTTGTGAACAAAACCACTAAACAGTATACTGTCAGCATGAATTACGGATATTTCAGAGTCGGCTGTGTAAGCCCATCACTGACAGTTGCTGACACCAATGGCAATGCGGATAAAATAATTGAACTTGTAAAGAAATCCAACTCAGATTACGTAAACCTGCTGGTTTTCCCGGAACTATCAATTACCGGATATACCTGCCAGGACCTGTTCCAGCAAAGAAGCCTTGAAGAAAATTCAATCAAAGCCCTTGAAAGAATATGTGCAGAAACAAAAAGGACTGACGTGCTGTTTGCCGTGGGACTTCCAGTTTCGTTCATGGATGATCGATACAACTGCGCCGCATTCATCCACCATGGAAAAGTTCTTGCAATCATTCCAAAAACATATATACCAAACTACGGCGAATTCTATGAAGACAGATGGTTTGCCTCATGGAACGGAAAATCGAATACCCAGATAACCCTCGGAAAAAACATTTGCGACATTCCCTTTGGAACCGACATCATCATACAAAGTTCTGAAAACAGCCTTGTAAAAATCGCCTGTGAAATATGCGAGGATCTTTGGGTTCCCCTTGCTCCTTCAACAAGGCATGCACTGAACGGAGCGACCATAATCGCAAACCTGAGCGCAGGAAATGAAGTCGCGGGAAAAGCAGAGTACAGAAAGATGCTTGTCACCGCACATTCTGCAAAAATCATCAGCGCCTACATCTATGCAAACGCAGGACATGATGAAAGCACCACCGACATGGTATTCAGCGGCCACAACCTTATATGCCACAACGGATCAATAAAATCTGAATCAAAACTTTTTGATGACTTTGACAGGATCTTGATCTGTGACGTTGACCTTGAAAAAATCAATCACGACAGACTGAAGTCTACAACATTCACAAAGGGAGAGACTTTCATCTCCGGTGAATATAGAACGGTATTTACTGAATTCAAAAACGCAGACACGCTCTGCAGTAAAAAAACAAAGCTCATGGACCATATAGATCCGCATCCTTTTGTTCCGGCTGAAGCAGATAGAAGAAACGAAAGATGCCTTGCCGTAATTGAAATGCAGTCAGAGGGACTTGCAAAAAGACTTCGCCACATACATGCAAAAAGTGCAGTCATCGGTTTGAGCGGCGGTCTTGACAGCACCCTTGCCCTTCTTGTCACGGCCCGAGCCTTTGACAAATGCGGTTTGAACAGAAAAGATATTTACGCAATCACAATGCCGGCATTCGGTACAACAGACAGAACATACAGAAACGCATGCCTTCTTGCCAGAGAAACCGGAGCCACACTCAAGGAAATTGACATAAAGAAATCCGTAACCCAGCATTACGAAGACATCGGTCACGACATAAAAATCCATGACATCACTTACGAAAACGGACAGGCCCGTGGACGCACATACATACTAATGGATTATGCAAACAAAACCGGAGGAATTGTAATCGGAACAGGAGACCTCAGCGAATTAGCCTTGGGATGGTGCACTTACAACGGTGACCACATGTCCATGTACGGAGTCAATTCAAGCATTCCTAAAACCCTGGTACGCTATCTTGTATCATGGTTTGCAGACGAAGCATCATCACTCGGTCAGACGGAACTGTCGAAAGTGCTGGTAGACATTCTGAACACTCCAGTAAGTCCTGAACTGCTGCCTCCAGAAAATGGAACCATAAGCCAGAAAACAGAAGAACTGGTTGGACCTTACGAATTACATGATTTCTTCCTCTACTATGTACTGCGATGGGGATTCAGCCCGCGTAAGATTTTCTTCCTTGCCCGTAGTGCCCTTGAAGGGAAAAAAGCGGAAGGCACGGATCTTGTCTACACGAATAAAATAATAGTCAAATGGCTTAAGTCTTTCTACAGAAGATTTTTCATGCAGCAGTTCAAACGAAGCTGTATGCCAGACGGCGCAAAAGTCGGAACAGTCAACTTGAGTCCCCGCGGAGACTGGAGAATGCCAAGTGATGCAAGCGCAGAAATTTGGACTTCTGAATGTGATGAAATTGAAAAGGAAATGAAATAGAATGTTGAGCTATCAGCACGAATACCATGCAGGCAATCATGCAGATGTACTGAAACACATCTGCCTTTGTTCAATCCTCGATTCCCTTTGCAGGAAGGAAAAACCCTTTACCATCATTGACAGCCATGCAGGAGCCGGAATCTTCAACCTCAATGACGAAAGACTCATAAAAACCGGAGAAGCAAAAGAAGGCATCGAATATCTTGCATCTCTTTCTATTTCATCGTGTCCGGAAGCTGCCTCGTCATATTTTCTCAAGGAAAGGCCATATCTTGAACAAAGACTTTATGCAGGCTCTGCTGAACTCGAACGCCTCTTTGCAAGAAAAGGAGACCAGATCCATCTTGTTGAAAAACACCCACAGGCATTGAAAAACCTGTCCGAAAACATGGAAATGCCGCTGCATGTTGAATCAGGTCTCGCAAAAAGCAATGTTTACCCGGTCATCCACAATGATGATTCCTACAAGGCTCTTTCTGCCCTTACGCCTCCCCTTATCAAACGCGGTCTCATAATCTGCGATCCAAGCTATGAAGACGGCGATGATTACAGAAAAGTTACCGAAGCCCTAAAAAACGCACACCGTAAATGGAACACAGCAATCATTGCACTTTGGTATCCTTTAATAAGCCGAAGAAAAAATGAAACAATTCAGATGCTCACGGAACTTGAAGACTATGGAAAACTTGGGACAACTCCATGTGAAAGTTTCAAGGTCGAATTGGTTGTCCGGGATCCGGAAGAAATGAAAGAAGAAGCAGGCCCTCATCTCTATGGCAGCGGAATGTTCATCATGAACCCGCCATACATGCTTAAAGAAAAAATGGAAGAAGCAAAAAGCTGGCTTGAAGAAATTTTCAGGAAGTAAAAATTACTTGTTGTATTCAGATTCCTTTATTGTTATGCTGCCAAGGTGAATTGCCTTACTGTAAGACCATGTAAAGCTTGTGTCCTTTCCGGCTGAAAATGCCCACAGATCCACATACCATTCACCATCAGTGGTCGTTGAAGAAGACCATTCCACATCTTCATCGCCTTCCTTTGGCACCGGATTGTTCTGGTCATCTTTATTGAATTCAAAACCAAATCTCTTGCTTCCGGAACTGATGTTCCTCTTTGGTCTGCATGTAATTACATCGTTTATTTTTATACCACTCGGATTATCATTCAAATAGGAATTCAGCCTTATTTCAACTGTTGCTCTGCTTTCCTTCACGATTGGTGTTGATGTGGAAATATCAGAAATCAACGGGCGATATTTTTTTGTATTGATGAGCATGTTTGCGGCAGCAGAAATATCACTGGAAGTCTGAACGTTGTTTATGGAAGCAATGGAATCGACAATCTTTGATTCACTGTTGAATATCTTATAATAAATCTCAGTACCCTGAAAATCAAAACCGGCATCAATGTTGCTGGAATCAGCAGTCCTGAACCTGAAATAATCAAGCAGACGGTCAGCATTTGAATAAGAAACATCATGACCGTTTTCCGGGTAATCAAGATAATAAAGTGTCTCAAGACCACATGAGACAAAAAAAATCATCAATAAAAAAAAGCAGACAGTGACGGAAGAAAATTTTCTTGAAAAAAAACTACCATTCATGTCTGCTTTCCTGATTGGATGATCAACTGATTTAGAAATTAAAATCAGTCAATCTTTCCCTTTACCTGAAGGTCAATGATTCTGCTCTGGCAAAGATTTGCCCATTCATCGTTGCTGTATCCGTCAACAGCCTTCTTATATGTTTCTGCGGCATCCTTATCATTACCGAGGGATTCCTGGATTCTTCCAGCATTGAAAAGTGCATGAGAAGCAAGATAGAAATCCTTTGTTCCGGCTGCTTCAAGATAGTACTTGAGAGCTTCATCCTTTTTACCAAGTTCTTCACTGCAAACCGCAGCATTGTAGTTGCAAATTGGTGCTGTATACATCTTATTGCCAAGCTTTGCAGCTGCAAGATATGATTCGAGTGCAGAAGGATAATCCTTTTTTGCAAAGTAAACGTCAGCGGCGAGCATGTTTGCACGAACACCAACAATTCCGCCCTTTGTCACATAGGCTGCAACATCGTCGAGCACCTTGTTCTGTCTGGCGGCAATATCTGTTTCTGAAAGATTTTCAGCTTTTGCTGTATAGGCAAATTCAATCTGGTCAATGGCAGCAAGTCCCTTTTTATTCTGTGAATCTCTAACACCGACTACAACGCACAATGCTGCTGCTGCAACAACAACAACGCATACAACACAAAGTATTGTCTTTCTGTTCTTGAAAATAAAGTCTTCCAGTTTTTTGCTTGTAGATTCGTTGATTTTCTTAGTTGTCATTTTCGACTCCAATCTTATTCAATAAAGTAAAGCTATTATATATGAAACGGCTCAGTTATTCAATAGTGAAATCAAACACTACCTTTTAATTCCAAGTTCTGTAATAAGTTTTGAGACATAGGTTCGCTGAATGTCAAGGATCTTTGCCGCACTAGTCTGGTTCCAGCCTGTCTCATTGAGAATCTTTGTCACATATTCCTTCTTGAACTGATTTACGGCACTTTTCAAAGACCTGTCATCAGAGGCAGAGGCTTCCTCCACGGAATTTAGTATTTCAGCTTTTTCTTCTTCAGCCGGAACATCTACAGGCAGCTTAAGATCACCAACCTGAATATATGGTGGAGTGCCAAAAATGCAGGCCCTTTCGATAGTATTCTCGAGCTCACGTATGTTTCCAGGCCACATATACTGGAGCATGGCCTTTTTTGCTGCTTCCGTAAATCCCAGAAATCCCTTGTGGGTATCAGATTTATTAAGGAAGAACATGCTCAAATCGGCAATCTCATCCTTTCTTTCACGTAAAGGCGGTACTGAAATCGGCAGAACATTCAGTCTGAAATACAGATCCTTTCTGAAAGTACCCTGCTCAATCATCTTCTCAAGATCACGGTTTGTGGCAGCAACAATTCTGACATCGACGGAAATGGTCTCGCTGGAACCGACACGTTCAAACTTTTTTTCCTGAATGACGCGGAGAAGTTTAGCCTGAAGATTAAGAGGAAGTTCACCGATCTCATCAAGAAAAAGAGTTCCGCCGTCAGCCGTCTCAAATCGACCTTTGACATCAGTGATGGCGTCTGTATAAGCTCCCTTGACGTGACCAAAAAGTTCAGACTCAAGGAGTGTAGGATTAAGGGAAGCACAGCTTACACGAACAAGAGGTTTGTCCTTTCTGTTGCTCCTCAAATGAACCTGCTCAGCAAAAAGTTCTTTACCGACACCACTTTCTCCAGTAATGAGAACGGAAGAATTTATGGAAGATGCCTGTTTAATATTATCGATCAAAGAAAGAACAACAGGATTGTTTGCAATGAAAGGGTGATAACCTTTGCCGGCCTGAATAGCATTCTTATATACTGAAAGCTGATCACGGCTGTTTTTCAATGAAATCGCATTTTTATATGCAATGGAAGCCTGCTGACCGAAAATTTCAACCAAGGCAAGATCATCTTCCATGAAATCAAGATCATCCAGTTTATTGACAACCTCGATGACTCCGACGCAATCTCTTTCGATAACAAGAGGGAAAGCAATCATATTGCGGATTCTGTATTGGGTTTTTTCCTGGATTTTGTCGTAGAAACGATGATCTTTATTAACATCATTGACTATGAGAGCTTCTTTCGTTTCAGAAACCCACCCGGCAATGCTGTTGTAATCGATTGTATATTTTTTTATCTCGGTATTTCTTGAACCCAGGCTTATGGCAAACTCGAATGATTTTTTGTCTTTCCCAGGTAATAAAAGATATGCTGAATCACATTTTACCAGATACTTTACCGACTCAAGAAGCGAGTTAAGCAAAGTATCTGGATCTGATATGTTACTGTTTATGACAGAATATTTTTCGACGAGTGATTTTAATCTATCAAATGTGATTACTCTCTCACTCATCGATCTGAAAACTCTTACTGCTGATCCTTGATGCTGTCACCAATAGTATATGCTGCATCATCGTTGTTTGATGACATATACTGAGAAATTTCAGCACGATCCTGAGCTCTCTTGTATTCCTTAACAGAGAATGCAACGCGTTCCTTTTCAACATCGATTGAAACAACGTAAACATTTACCTTGTCACCAACATTATACTTCTTGACAGCTTCCTCAAATGGAACTTCACGGTCATCACTAAGGTTTGCTTTGTTTACAAGACCTTCAATTCCGTTAGGAGCCTTCACGAAGATACCAAAGTCGTTGATTGATGTAACTTCACCTTCGAGAGTTCCGCCAACCTTGTATTCAGCAGCGAATGCCTTCCATGGATTGTCTGTAAGCTGCTTAACGCCTACACGGATCCTGTGGTTTTCAACATCACATTCTGTAACAACAACATCAAGAGTCTGATCAACCTTGATCTCACTTCCAGGATGCTTGATCTTCTTTGTCCAAGAAAGATCTTCTCCAGCAAGGAAAGCATCAATGCCTTCTTCAAGCTGAACGAATGCACCGCTGTTTGTGATCTTTACAACCTTACCGGAAACCTTTGTTCCAACAGGATACTTTTCAGAAAGTGTATCCCATGGATTAGCAGTAACCTGCTTGAGACCGAGAGATACGCGACCAGCCTGGATGTCGTAACCAAGAATCATGCACTGAACTTCATCGCCTTCCTTTACCATGTCAGATGGCTTTGAAATCTTCTTTGTCCAGCTGAATTCTGAAATATGTGCGAGACCTTCAATGCCTTCTTCAAGTTCGATGAATGCACCGAATTCAGTAAGCTTTGTTACCTTTCCGCCTACGATATCATTAACATGATACTTTTCTTCAAAGTGTACCCATGGATCTTCTGCAAAATGCTTGAGAGAAAGATTGATTCTCTTTCCCTCTGGATCAAGACGGATAACCTTAAGTTCGATTTCCTGACCCTTCTTTACGAAATCCTTTGGACGTGTAACGTGACCCCATGACATGTCGTTGATGTGAAGAAGACCGTCGAATCCACCGAGATCGATAAATGCACCGAAACTTGTGAATGACTTAACAGTACCCTTTACAGAGTCACCGATTTTTACTGTTTCAAAGAACTTGTCGCGGTTAACGTTGATCTGTTCTTCAAGATACTTGCGGCGGTTAACAACTACGTTGCGCTTGCCGTTCTGGCTGTAGAGGCGAACAACATAGAACTTTGACTTAACGCCAACAAGCTTGTCTTCCTTCTCTACCTTCTGTGCGTCAGCCTGGCTGATTGGAAGGAATGCACTGATTCCACCGCCAAGGTTAACCATATATCCACCCTTTGTAACAGAAGAAATTGTTCCGTCTACAGGTGTGTTCTTTTCTGCAGCTACCTTGAATTCTTCCCAAAGGCGCTTTTCATCTGCCTTCTGCTTAGAAACTACAGGACCATTCTTTCCGAACTGGCTTACGAGGTAAACTGTGATTTCATCGCCAACTTTTGGCAATTCACCAGCAAATTCAGTTACAGGAATCTTTCCTTCCGACTTGCAGTTTACGTCTACAAATACTGTATCTTCTGTTACCTGAACAACGATACCAGTTACATTAGCACCGTCTTCAACCGGCTCCATTTTGTTAATAGATGCTTCTAATTGTGTGTAAATGCTCTCTGAGCCCTGAGATACATTCTTTTCCACTTCCTTTTCCATAGCAAACCCTTTAGATTTAATTTTGTTGATAATTATCGCACAAACATCATTAATGGTCAAGTCAGATGTATCGATATACTGCGCATCCGCTGCTCTTTTAAGCGAACCTTCCGCCTTGTTGCGGTCCTGTTCGTCACGCTTGATTATGGCAGCCTTGACCTCTTCCAGCGTAAGACCCGAGACACCCTGGTCAAAACGACGCTGGGCCTGTACGTCTATGCTGGCATCAAGATAGAATTTGAATTCCGCCTTTGGGAACACTACAGTCGTCATGTCCCTTCCCTCACAGATTATGCTCAGGGATTTGACTATCTCCCTCATCCTGTCATTCACCAGATGACGAAGGGGAACGATTGAAGAAACCTTGGAAACATTGGCATCAACCTTATCCTGATGAAGAAGATCATCAATGTCTTTCCCATTCAGGAAAAGATGGGCATTCACATAATCAAGTTTCTGTTTTCCCGCGAATTCCATCATGGAATCGGTGTCATCGATGTTGATTCCAGCATCAAGGGCTGCAAGAGTGAGGGCACGGTAAAAACTACCGCTGTTCAAAAATGTAAGTCCAAGTTCCTGTGCAACCTTGTGGGCAACTGTGCTTTTTCCTGTTCCGGCAGGTCCGTCAATAGCAACAACCATTTATCTATCTCCAACTAATTTTTGCAAAGTCTGAGCAAAGCCTTGACTTCATCCTGTGTAAGCTCGCGAAATTGGCCATACTGGAGTTCACCGACCCCAACACAGCCGATTCTTATTCGCATGAGGCTTTTTATGCCAATGTCGCGGCTCTCAAAAACACGGCGGATTTCCCGGTTTTTCCCTTCCGCAAGAACAATCCTCATTCTGTGGGAATTAAGCTCACGAGCATCAAGGCATCTGTAAAAAACACCATCGATCCTCACGCCTTTCATGAACTCGTCAGCAAGGTCACGTGGCATTGCGGTGCTTGTATCTACAATATACTCTTTCTCAAGTTCTGCACTTGGATGTGAAAGTTTTGCGGCAAAATCACCATCGTTGGTGTAAATGATGAGTCCACTGGAAAACATATCAAGACGGCCAACATTGAAAAGACGTTCGCTGTAAGTTTCCTTGAGAAGATCAAGGGCAATCTGACGACCTTTCTCATCAGCCGAAGAACAGACATAGCCTGCAGGCTTATTGAGAAGAATATAACGTTTTGTTTCTTCAAGAAATATCTTCTTTCCGTCTACGCAGACTGTATCCCTGGAAGATACCTTTGTACCCAAAGCGGTGACAAGCTCTCCGTTTACGGTTACACGTCCGCTGGTGATGATTTCCTCACTGGCTCGACGGCTGGCCACACCGCAGCGGGCCATATACTGCTGAAGGCGCATTTCTTCTTTCTGATTGTTATCGTTACTTTGCAAGTTTCAGGAACCTCTCGTTTTCATTGTCATCCAGTTTTGGCAGATCCTCAATAGACTGAAGATGGAAAAATTCAAGGAATTCCTTTGTCGTCTTGTACATCATTGGCTTACCAGGAACATCTTTTCTTTTGTCTTCCATGATAAATTTTCTATCCAGGAGGACACGCATCATATTGTCAACATTGACATGACGGATGCTTTCTATTTCAGCTCTAGTGATCGGCTGACTGTATGCGATTATTGAAAGAGTTTCTATTGCAGACTTTGAAAGTTTGCCTTCATTTTTCTTACCGTAACGTTCCTTGACAAAATCAAAGCAATCCCGTTTCGGAGTAAGAATCCACCCACCCAGCATCTGTGTCAGCTCAATGCCACTGTCGGCATTGGAATATTTTTCCTTGAGACGCTCAAGACATTTTTCAACAACATGTGGGGCAAACCTGGTTATTCTGGAAAGACATTCGATGTTCTGAGGTTCACTTTCCAGAAAGAAAACCGTCTCAAGAAGAGCCGTTTCCGTATCAAGGTTAAGGTTTGCGCGGCGTGCGGCAAGTTCCTCATCCTCTTCTTCCTCAAACTCTTCTTCTGTTTTTACATCACTATCTTTTTCTGCCGGCTCACTGACAAGATCGAGTTCACCGGAGTTTGCATTATCTTCAGCAGTTGTATTTTCTACAGGAGCTTCAGTTGAAACTTCCTTTTCAACCTTCACTTCTTCATTTTCAACTTTTTCTACGCTGCCTGTTTCCTGCATATTTTTATATCTCCAAACATTTTATTCTGATAAATGTCTGCCATTTTCAGTTTTACGGCCTCCAAGATTGCCATAAATGCACAAATTACGTCAAGTTCATTACCCTTTCGTGTAATCAGTTCCGTGAACATGCAGGTTCCGTTTTTGTCAAGAAGTTCCTTCATGAGGGCGATCTTTTCAGTAGGAGCGATCTCAAGATTCTTCTCGATGACATAGACATCAGGATTTACATTCGTAATGTTGCGGAAAATCTTCTGCATGTCCTCAAGGAGAGCCCAGGTATCCATCTTTTTCCACTGGGATTCGTCATCACCAAACGGAAGGATACGTTCAATTTTCTTGCGCTCAAAGCTCCATTCACTCTGTTCCTCACGTTCTTCCATGAGCATGGAAAGCTTCTTGAAGCGCTGGTATTCAATGAGCTGTTCAACAAGTTCAGCACGAGGGTCTTCCATGCTGTCATCGTCCTTGAGTCTTACCTCAACCGGAAGGAGCATACGGCTCTTGATGCTGCAAAGTTTTGCGGCCCAAAGATAGAAATCACTCAGATCATGAAGATCAAGTTCAACAGCATAATCAAGGTAATCGAGAAACTGTTCCGTGATTTCAGAAATCGGAATGTCGTAAATGTTAAGCTTGTTCTCACGGATAAGGCTCCAGAGTAAATCAAGAGGTCCGTCAAAAACTTCACCTACCGCAAATTTTCTTTTCTGCTGTGTTTCAACAACTGCTTCTTCCATATGAACGCTCCGCAAATATTTTATGAAATTATCAAACGGATATTCGTTCTATACGCTGATCTCCCAGCAGTGCTAGCTTTTCCTCAAAAAAAGAAATATCCGCACCTACCTTATCGGCATCTTTTCCCAGGATTTCAAGCAAAGGTTTTAAAACAAAAGCCCTTTCCGTCATTCTTTCATGGGGAATGACCAGATCGTTCTCATTTACGTTCAATTTTCCAAACAATTCTATGTCGATATCCACGGAACGGGGACCATTCCTTATTTCCTTGGATCTGTCCCGGCCAAGTTCCGACTCGACAACGTGAATGGATTCCAGAAGCTGACGCGGACTGCCTTCATATTCCCCTGAAACAACCATGTTGTAGAAATCGTCCTGATCCGTCACATACATTGCGGCAGTCCTGTAAATGGAAGAAGCTTTGATGTCCTTTACAAAACCACCCAGTTTCTCGACAGCAAGGGAAAGAAGCTGAACGCAGGAAAGAGAATCATATGACCTGTTGGAACCAAGCCCAAGCACCACAAACATTTCGTAATCTCCTAAAAAAAACAATGGAATTCCAATAGCGCGACAAAAAAAACGGCACCCCATTTTTGAAAGACGAAGTGCCATTTTAATTCACCGGATGAATTCCAAGGATATCCTAGAACAATTCCTCAGGAGACGGCTTGTCTTCTGCCGCAGCCTTGGCAAGGGATGATGCCTTTGTTCTGGCAGTCTTTGCAGCTGTTTTTTCTGCCGCTGGTGCTGTCTCCGCAGCAGGAGAAGGAGTCTCGGGTTCTGCCGTTTTTTCAGGAACCGAACCACCAAGGCCAACGCCCTTTGCGCGCATTTCCTTTTCATAGGCGGCAATCTGTTCCTTTGTAACGACCTCACCTTCCTTTGTGCGAAGAACCTGACCAGGGAAAAGCTTTTCACGGATCGTCTGCTCAAGTTCGATGCGGTACTGAGGATTTGACTCGATGTAATTGACCGCGTTTTCCTTACCCTGACCTACTTTTTCCTCACCACGTGTATACCATGCACCACGCTTGTCGATGAGACCATGCCTTACGGCAGAATCAAGGATGGAAGCAGATGCCGAAACACCCTTTCCAAAGTAGATGTCAAGTTCAACTTTGCGGAAAGGAGGTGCCACCTTGTTCTTGACGATTTTTACACGCACACGGTTTCCAAGGGCTTCTTCGTCTCCCTTTCCTTCGATTGTCTCAATTCTTCGAATTTCAACACGGATTGAAGAGTAGAATTTAAGGGCGTTACCACCAGTTGTCGTTTCAGGATTGCCAAACATAACACCGATCTTCATGCGGATCTGATTGATGAAGATGACGATACACTTTGATTTTCCGACAATTGCCGTAAGCTTTCGGAGAGCCTGCGACATGAGGCGTGCCTGAACACCCATGACGCTGTCACCCATCTCTCCTTCGATTTCCTTCTGAGGAGTAAGGGCTGCAACAGAGTCGATGACGATTATATCCACTGCCCCGGAACGAACAAGATTTTCACAGATTTCAAGGGCCTGCTCACCTGTATCCGGCTGGGAAACCCAAAGTTCATCGATGTTTACGCCAAGATTCTTTGCATATACCGGATCAAGGGCATGTTCAGCATCGATAAATGCGGCAATTCCACCAAGTTTCTGTGCCTCTGCAACTGCATGGAGCGCGAGAGTTGTCTTTCCTGAGCTTTCCGGACCATACATTTCAATGATACGACCACGTGGATAACCACCGACACCAAGAGCCTCATCAAGGAGGATTGATCCCGACGGAACAACATCGATCGCCGTTGAATCCGTCTTTGTCCCCAGTTTCATGAGAGAACCGGTACCAAACTGCTTTTCAATCTGAAGACGGGCTGCCTCAAGAGCCTTGAGTTTTTCAGATACATCTACAGGAGCTTTTTCTTCTGCCTTTGCCATAATCTATTCCTACCACATAAAATTTACGGTATCCGCATGCACGACGTGCTTTGTCAGATTCCTATTAATATATAAATGGAAAAAAACAAGAAGTGCATGTTTTCCATAATAATTTAGGAACAATTTTAAAATCTGACAACTGATTCTATCACAATAATTAAAAAAATAGCAATTTGCATTCGGAAGCCAAATATGCTATACTTATATAATCTTACTATCGAGGTAACAATATGGCTTACAAAATCAATTCAGACGCCTGCATCAACTGCGGTGCATGTGAAGGCGAATGTCCATCAGGAGCAATCAGCGAAGCTAACGACAAGCGCGTTATCAACGCAGATTCTTGTGTATCTTGCGGAGCATGTGCTGGCGCATGTCCTTGTGAAGCTATTTCAGAAGAGTAATTCACTTATTCTATCGACAATAGCTTGATGGGATGTTTCAGGGTTTCAGGACTTCTGGAGCATCCTTTTTTTTATGAAAAAAATATTTTCCATATTTCTGTCTGCCTTCCTTTTACTCGCTTTTGGAGTTCCGCCTGTAAACACAGAGGAAAGAGCCGCACCCTTTTACCCTGAGATAACGGAACTCAAATCTTCAAACCACCTTTTCTCCCAATACCAGCAGGATGTGCTGTCGGCAAACAAAAACTGGTTCAAGGGAATCTCGGGCGAACTGCAGTTCTATTCCTACAGGGCAAAAAAAGACGACACGGTGATATCGATAGCAGCAAGATGTTCCATAAGGCAGGATACCCTTGCGACCATAAATTCCATACAGGAAAGCACTCAAAAAATAGAAGGAAAGATGCTCCTGCTGCCATCCGCCGACGGCCTTTTCATTCCACAAATACCTGAAAATTCCTTTGAAGTCCTGCTTGCAAGCGAGTATGCGGATAAAACAGATTCACCACAGGCAATCACTTTTTTCCACGAGGGACGGCAATTCTCTTTTTTACCGCAGGAAAAACTCAGCCCTTCACAGCGTTCCTATTTCCTCAATCCGGGAATGAGCATGCCACTTGAACAAAGCGTGCTTACTTCCGCCTACGGAATGAGAATAAGCCCCATCAACGGCAAATGGAAAATGCACAGGGGAATCGATCTTGCAGCCCCAAGAGGCTCAAGGATCCTTGCCTGCAGGGAAGGTTTCGTCAAACATGCGGTGTGTGGCAATCCAGTCTACGGAAACTATGTCGTCCTGCGCCACCCAAACGGAATGGAAAGCCTTTATGCCCATATGGACACCATCAGCGTTGAAAAAAACGCAAAGGTCGCCACGGGACAGAGAATCGGAACTGTCGGAATGACAGGACAGACTACGGGCCCACATCTTCATTTTGAAATCAGCCAGAACGGATCTTCACTCAATCCTGAAAATTACCTTAAAAATCAAGACAGAAACTGAATTTTCGTCCTGTCCCATTAATTTTTGAATTTACAGGTTTTAAACTAGTCTTTACGGTATTTTACCATTATACTGAAGTCATGCTTGCATTGCGCGCAATCCGTAATTTTTCAAGAAACCTCATACTCCAGGGAGCCATGGTCCTTGCTTTTTCCGCCGGCGCAGAAACATTCAGAACCCATGCTCTTGACGTGATACAGCTTGAAGGGCCATTTGACAAGAAAGCCACGGAGATCTCAGTGAACGACAGCGTTGCAATACAGCTTCCAAAAGACACCACGTTCATCCAGGGAATCGAGATAAACATAAAAGTTCCTAAGGAAGTTGCGGAATGGAGGGACAGCGTCGCATGGTCCTTGTATTCATCAGTAACTCCAAAGCCTTCTACCGACAGGATCGACTACAGCGGAATCCGTGCGGAAACCGGAACCTTTGACAGTCTCAGCCTGAACCTGTTGGTTCCCCTGGAAAAAAAGAATTCAATAAAGAAAGATGCCTATTCAAGACTTGTGGAATTCATACCGGAGAAAAAAGACGGAATGGTTTTCCTCAGGTTCCAGCTTGTTATGAAAGGCGTAAGTGATTCCCTCATGAATTCGCGTTTTGTGGTCCAGGCAAAGCCTATACTCATAGACAAAGGCACCATCTCCCTCAAGGCCACGACTCCGGAGGGACTGCAGGCGGAACACTACACTGTCTTCATGGACGGAAAGCAGGTTGAGATGGGAAAATCCGGGCTTCTTGCCGATACCGGAACCCACAACATCAGCATTGTAAGTGACAGCTACCGCAACGAACTCAGAACAATAACCGTGGAACAGGCAAAGAACACGGAAGTCGAAATTCTTTTCCGTGACATCAAGCCGGTGATCCGTCTTGCAGCTCCTGAAAAAACAAAGATCGTTTTTGATGAAACAGAATACACAGCTCCGGTCGATCCTTTCACCACAACACAGGGAGACCACACCGTCAAGTTCATCATCGGCGACTATGAGATCGTTCGAACGATTACAGTATCTGACGGACGCAGCTACAATATCGCAGTCAACATAGACGTGCTTATAAACGAAGTCGAGGAATAGCCTTTCTGAAACACAAAAAACTGCAAAAAACCATTCAAGATTTTCGGAGGCGGGGCCGATATATAATGTACCGGGTGATCAATTTTATCCCCTCCCACCCATTGACACCCGGTTGTCAGTAATGGCATGGCCGGCGTAAAAGCCGGTCTTTTTTTTTGTAGTAATCTTCAAAAACAGACTCTCGTCAAGAACCATGTCCTGCTCCGACTTTTCGGGCCAATGGCATAGGACTCTCTACGTTCGCCGCCCTCAGGGTCTACGCATGCCATGAACCTTGACTACGTCTGTTTTTGAGCCTTGCGTAGAAACACGACCGGCTTTTACTTGGCATACTGGAGGCTTTGCCCTCAGATTCATCGTGGGTCGTGAAACGCAGTTTGACCAGAACCCTGACTCCGCGCTTTTTTGAGCCTTGCGTAGAAACACGACCGGCTTATACTTGGCTATGGGAAATCCGCAACTTTCCATTTTCCACTTTCAACTTTCCCCTTTTTGTCTTATACTGTTTCTATAAGTTGTAACATCAGGAGGATTCAATGACGGAAAACAACAGCAAACCTACACCGGAAGAAGAAATAAAGGAAATCTGCAATCTGATTGTCAAAAGCCAGGATCCTGACCTTGTGTTTGATTTTTTTGGATGCCTGTTCACAAAATCCGAGATGAGCGATTTCTCAAAAAGATGGAGCCTTGTAAAGGAGCTCCGTGCAGGAACTACACAGCGTGAAATCGCAAAGAAATACAACATATCCCTTTGCAACATCACACGTGGAAGCCGGGAACTGAAAAAAGAGGATTCCGCATTCCATAAGATGCTTGCCCTTCTGGACGACGCACAATACGTCGAGTCAAGGCACGCTAACGCTTAAAGCCTTGACTTCGCCGTTTTTAGGGTTTGTAATAAACCCTAAATAAAAAAAGCAGCCGGCCTCAGCTGACTGCTTTGCAAAAACACTGTTTATCCAATAAATGAATTACTTGTTTCTGTTTACGATGCGGCTTTCGTACTTGCCTGTCGCAATGTCAATGTAGCGCACAAAAAGGGAAACCTTGTTGTCGGCATTGAGGCTGTTCCAGATTCTGTCTGTAAGTTCATCGATGTTCCCCTTGAGCTCAACGAGTTCCGGTTCTCCCTCAAAGCTAGGAAGCGGTGAACCGTTGCCCATATATGTGTGGATGTAGCGGCCAACACCTTCCTTTGGATTGCTGTAGTCGTACGTAAAGCGGTTGCATCTTGAACCGTCACCGTTGTCGCTCTTGAGGATCGACATCGAGAAGTCGAACTTTCCGCCTTCAACGTTCATGAGGCCTGAGATGCGTGGAGTATAGTTTGGAGCGTCATCTTCAAATTCACGGCAAAGAAGGGACTGCTCAAATGTCTTTCCGGCCTTGAGTCCATCGTTGATAGTATCTGTCTGGTCTCCGTTTGTTACGATCGTTCTGTTTCCAAGAACACGGACAGGCCAGTAGATGATAAGATGCGGATCAACCATTTTTGACTCGTCAAATGCCTGAGTGCGGAGGCCTTCTCCGTCTTCAACAAAAACACGGTTCCGGCTGTTTTCACTGCGACCCATGATCCAGTATGCAGAAACAGCATATTTTCCGTCTTCAGACTTGCCGATAACGATTCCGCGTCCAGGATATTCATTCTCAGAAAGTGTCTTTTCAAGGTTCTTCAAGTTCATAACAACTCCTATAAAATCCGCATTGAAACATACTCTTTTGATCTCAGCGGCAAACCGAATATTACCATGCAGTAGAAATGAAAACAAGACGGATCGAAGGAGTTCCGCCTTTAAAATATAACCTAATGTTATTTATATAAACATTTTTTAGTCCTTTTGAACATATCAAATTGACACAGTAAATCTACAGTGATAAAATATGTAATCTCATATTTCCTATATGAGACGATTGTTAAAGAAAAAAAAATTAAAAGGACGATTGAATTCCATGAGCGAAGTAATCAATTTCACAGAAACAAAAAAGAAAGATAGTTCAAAAATCGGTGCTGTCATCATCCTCATCATTTCAGCCCTTGTTTTCCTTCCATTTGGTGCAAGTGCTATCTTTGAGTCGATTTTCAACAAGCGCCAGGTGAATACATTCGGTTCATACGCAGGAAAGAAAATCAGCTACGAACCAGGTTCAAAGTTCTACAATGCCGCAGCAAACCTTGCACAGAGCTATCAGTCTGCAGGATACCAGCTCAACGAACAGACCTACTACAACATCCTCAACCAGGCTTTCAAGCAGACTGTTCTTGACATGGCTGTCACAGGCGCTGTAAAGGATTCCGGTTTCACAGTATCAAAGGAAGCTGTAAACCGCGCAATCCTCCCTGCATTCACAGATGTTGACGGAAACTTCTCTCAGAGAATCTACAACCAGGTAAGCCAGGCTGACATCGACAACCTCAAGAGAAACGCAGAAGGACAGCTTACATATTCACGCTACATCAACGACCTTTTCGGAACAAGCGATTCTTCAGACAGCGCAAAGATTTCTCTCTACGGAATGAAGAAAAGCGCCGCAGAAAAGCAGTTTATTGCAAAAATGGCTGAAGAAAAACACTCGTTTGAGATCGCCGCATTCAACACAGAAGACTATCCAAGAACTGAAGCTGCAGAATATGGAAAGAAAAATGCAGACAAGTTTGTTAAGTACGATCTTTCAGTAATCACAGTTGATGAAGAATCGGAAGCAAAGGCAATCCTCAAGCAGATCAACGCAAATGAAATCACATTTGCAGATGCTCTTGCAGTAAAGTCGCAGAACTATTACACAACTCCAGAAGGAAAGATTTCCGGAGAAAATGCATACCAGATTGAAAACACAATCGACAATGTTGATGACATGCCAAAGGTCACAGAACTTGGAACAGACACAATAAGCGATGTAATCAAGACAAAGCGCGGCTATTCAATTTTCAAGGCTGATGGTGCAAAGAAAACTCCTGATTTTACAGAAGATGAGTCAATTGACGTTGTACTTTCTTACATGAAGGCAAACGAAAAGGGAACAATCGAAGACTACTTCACAAACGTTGCTTCAAACTTTACATCTGAAGCAGCAATCACATCTTTTGAAAAGGCATGTGAAAAGTTTGGAGTGACAAAAGTTGATGTTCCAGCATTCGCCGTCAACTATGGAAACTCAAGCCTCTATGCAAGAGGAACAGATGTTGAAAACCTTGCTTCGATTGCAGGCAATGCAGCAACATACAAGAATCTCTTTTCACTCAAGATGGATGAAATCAGCGCTCCATTCCTTCTTTCAGGAAAAATCGTTGTTGCCAAGTGTGTAGGCATCCAGTTTGATGATGTTGAGGACAATGCAAACTCTCTTGACACACAGATTGATCAGGCAGACAGAAACTCAATGCAGAGCACTCTCATGGCAAGCGACAAGGTTGTTGACAACTTCTTCACAACTTACCTTGAAATGGTAAGCAACAACAGATAGGAATACTCTTGGACAGTTTGATCCAAAATGAAAAGCCCCGTCTGGTTAATGCCGGTCAGGGCTTTTCTCATTTAAACACAGTTGAATATAAAGGCCGCTTTCTATATTCAAAGTACAATCCTGTACGGGCAATTGAGACTTTGATTGATTCGCTTGAAATTCTTCCTGGAACCCTTGTGGTGGTTTTCTCTCCCCTTCTTTGGTATGGATTTGAAAAACTTGTCGCAAAAATGTCGGAAAACTGCAGGATAATTGCAATTGAAGGCGATGGCCAGCTTGAGGCCATAGCAAGGGATTCGTCTGTACCATTTCACCATGACAGGTTTGAAGGACTTTTCAACATAAAGAACACAGCGGATATAGAAGGCCGCATAAAGAAACTTGTCTCCACCGGGAAAATAAAGAGATCCCTCAGGATAGACTTCAGCGCAGGAGTTCAGTTTTCAAAAGAGCTTTACGATTACACGGCCATGGCTATCCAGGACACCATAAGCGTCTTCTGGAAAAACCGCCTTACACTGGTTAAAATGGGCCGTCTTTTTTCAAAAAACCTGTTCAAGAACCTGTCGAAAATGAAGGGTGCGATTCTTCTTGATGACATGAAACAGAAAGTTGTAAAGCCATTGATCGTTCTTGGTGCTGGAGAAGGAATAGATACAATAGACTGGAATGAAATAGACACAAAGGTTTTTTTCATCATCTGTGTTGACGCATCATTGCAGCCTCTTCTTGACCGGCAAATAATCCCAGACGCAGTAGTCGGCATGGAAAGCCAGTTTGCCATCCAGAAAGTCTACACAGGCGTATCAGGATCTCTTGAAAATTCAGACATACTGTTTTTTGCAGACCTTTCATCCCGTCACGAAATAATTGATCTGCTTGGAAAAAAAACTGTTTTTTTTGCCTCGAAGTATTCAGACGGAACTTTTTTCAACCGCCTGCAGGACAAAGGAGTTGTCGACACCTACATGATGCCGATGGGTTCCGTAGGACTTGCGGCCGTCTACATCGCCTGCATCCTCAGAAAGGATGAGGACATTCCAATTTACGTCAGCGGTCTTGATTTCAGCTACAGCATCGGAACAACCCATGCAAAGAACACCTCTGCCCACAAAGGAAGGCTTGCACAATGCAGAAGAACCCTTCCTGTCGAAAACTACGACGCTGCCTATGGTCCATCATCCGAATATGCCGTGGACAAGCATGGAAACAGAACAATTACATTGAAGAACATGCTTTCCTATGCACAGCAGTTCAGAATGTTCTTTTCAAAGACAAAAAATCTTTATGATGCATCGCAAACAGGTTTGGATCTTGGAATACAGCAAAGAAAAATCAGCAGTGGGGAAAACCTTATTTCAGGGCCATCCTTAGTTTATGATGCAGGAAACAACCTTTCATCATCTGCAAAAAAATTCGTCGATGAGGAAAGGAATTCACTTGAACAGATAAAGGATCTTCTTTCACAGGGTGAAAAATCTTCATTCTACGATGGAAACAGTCTGGAAACGCAGCTCAAAAAACTACTTGACTGCAGGGAATACCTGTACCTTCACTTTCCAGACGGATATCAGCTCTCCATGGACACTTCATTCCTGAAAAGAATCAGGGCTGAAGTGGATTATTTTCTTAAGCTGATGAAAGAAAACTAATTGTCTTCCTTTTCCTTGAGAACCGCAAGGAAAGCACTCTGCGGAAGTTCGACATTGCCAGCCATAAGCATACGCTTCTTACCGGCCTTCTGTTTTTCCAGGAGCTTTCGTTTACGGGTTACATCACCACCGTAACATTTTGCAAGAACATCTTTTCTGACAGGATTGACAGTTTCACGGGCAATGATCTGGGCACCGATGGCACCCTGGATTGCAACCTTGAACTGCTGGCGGCTGATTTCACCTTTTAGACGCTCGCAGACAACTTTGGCACGTTCCACAGCTGCAGGTCTGTAGCAAAGCTGGGCAAGGGCATCAACAGGCTTGGAATTGATGAGTATGTCGATCTTTATGAGGTCCGTAGGACGATAGTCTATGACTTCATAGTCAAAACTTGCATAACCACGACTATATGATTTGAGCTTGTCATAGAAGTCAAAAAGAACTTCTGAAAGCGGCATTTCATAAATCAGTTCAACTCGTTTTTCATCGAGATAACTCATGTTGGTCTGGACACCACGTTTCATGCGGCACAGTTCCATGATATTTCCAAGGAACTCAGTAGGAGTGATGATGGAAGCCCTGATATATGGTTCCTGGGATGAATTGATTTTTCCATCAGGGAAATCGGCAGGATTATCAACATAGAATTCCTCTTTTCCTGCCGGAGTCACCTTGTAACGGACACTAGGAGCCGTAAAGATCACTACCTGGTCAAAGTCACGCTCAAGACGTTCCTGAACGATCTCAAGGTGAAGAAGTCCAAGGAATCCGCAGCGGAAACCATTTCCAAGAGCAAGGGAATTGTCTTTTTCATAGACCAGAGAAGCATCGTTAAGCTTAAGCTTTTCCATGGCTTCCTTGAGTTCCTCGTAGTCATTGGAATCGATAGGATAAATCGACGAGAAGACTACAGGCTTAACATCCTTGAAACCTGCCAGTGGAGCCTTCGCCGGATTTGCAACAGTGGTAATGGTATCACCAACCTTGACATCTGAAACTGTCTTGATGCCGGCAATGATGTATCCGACATCGCCAGCCTGGAGCACACCGGTTTCCTCGTAATTGATCTTGAAGATTCCGCACTTGTCAACCTTGTACTCAGTGTTGGAACTCATGAAGCGGATTATGTCTCCGCATTTTACAGTACCTTCCATGACACGTATATGAACTACGACACCACGGTATTCATCATAATGGCAGTCGAAGATGAGGGCCTGCAGAGGACCATCTACATCACCTTCTGGAGGCGGAAGTTTTGTAACAATGGCTTCAAGGAGTTCATCAACACCCTCGCCTGTCTTTGCGCTGACAAGCTGGGCATCAGCACTGTCAAGACCAAGATCCTTGTCGATCTGTTTTTTTACGCTTTCAACATCAGCACTTGCAAGGTCTATTTTGTTTACGACCGGAACAATGGTAAGGTCCTGTTCCATCGCAAGATACATGTTGCTCATGGTCTGGCTTTCAACACCCTGTGTAGCATCAATGAGAAGAAGGGCACCTTCACAGGAGGCAATGGCACGGCTTACTTCATAAGAAAAGTCTACATGGCCCGGAGTGTCGACAAAGTTCAATTCATAATCATGTCCATCCTTTGCATGATACGGAATTGTCACAGCCTGACTTTTAATCGTGATTCCGCGTTCGCGCTCGATATCCATGTTGTCAAGAATCTGATTCATCATCTGACGGTCTTCGATGATTTTTGCATGCTGAATCAGACGGTCAGCAAGAGTTGACTTACCATGGTCAATATGTGCGGTGATACAGAAATTTCTTTTATATTTTAATTCAGTCATATTTTTTCCTTTATTGAACTTAAAAATAATTTGGGCTGTCCATTGGAGCAGGAACCCTCATGCTCACGTCAAGAAAGCCGTTTTTTCTTTTCTTTGCATAAAGCGTAACCATTGCAGCAGACTTGTCTTCTGAAAACGTAATGTCAGTCACCTGAACCGGATCATTTTCGCTGAAGCCGGTCTCATCGGCAACAGAACCCTTAATTATGCTGACTATATTATAGGATCTCTTGTTTGTAGTAGAGGAATTCACCATTTTCATACCGAACATCGGATAGAAGGCATTTTCAAGCAGATCATGTCTGAAAATCTCATAGCCTGGAGATGACGGTCGTTTTTCAAGATATACAATCTTATCTTCCGTAGTGCCGGATTCTGTAAGTACAGTAATTCTAGTGATTATGTTGGATTCAAGTTTCATGGCACCAACATGAAGCTGATCCAGTGACGACACAGGAATTCCATTTACGGCGATTATCACGTCATCTTTTTTTATACCTGCAAGATCGGCACTTCCACCTGGCAGACAATAGAAGACCTGAACACCTTCCCTTCTTGCACCGGAACCAGGAAGCCGTTTTGTCTTTCCGTAGGCGGAAATCCACGGATGTTCCCTTTCACCACCGGCAAACAGAAACGGAAGTTCGTTTTTAAGATATTCAACAGGAATGGCAAAATTCAATCCCTGGAAATTAGGAACCCCGGCAAAGACGATCGCCTGGACACGTCCCTGCTCATCAATAAGAGGACCACCAGAGTTTCCTGAATTGACGGCAGCATCGATCTGGAATACAGTTCCGGCTGTAAAAAGCTGTCTGTCAGTAGAAGAAATGATACCGCTTGTGAGGGTCTTTTCAAGTCCCAGAGGGGAACCTATGGCATAAACCTTGTCGCCGACAGAAAGATCCTTTGAAGAACCAAGTGCAAAAACATAAGGAGCTTCAATCTCAGTTTTCAAAAGAGCAATATCAAGGGTATGGTCATAACCGACAACCTTTGCCGGAATTCTTGTATCAGGGTCATCGGCAAGTTTTATATAAAGTCTTGCATAGCCTTCATATTTCTTGTCCACCATGTCCGAAATGACATGATGATTTGTCACGATATATCCATTCTGCGAGATAAAAAAACCACTGCCTAAAACAGAATCTGCATAGCCTACACCACGCTGGATTTTAATTCCTTTGTCAACGTAGACTGTCACGGTACCGCTGATCATTTTTGCAACGGAAGCATTGGCAACAGAGGCTTTTGAACTCCCGGGAACATCCTTGTACAAAGCGCTTTCAATCTGCTGTTCCGTCATCTTCATGTTCTTTCCGGAATAAGAAACCGCGCTCAATGATCTTGCAATTCTCAGGGCATCTGAAAGATTTTTCTCGGCAATGTTGAGGTTCAATTCATCAACAGCCTTCTCACAGCAATCAGCAAAGAGAGACTTTGAATCAGGAGTTTCTCCCAGATTTTCCATCATAAGAGCGGAACGCCATAAGGCCTTTATGGAATTTACCTCAGCCATTTTCCTTATATATTCAAACTGCTCCTTTACGGCATCATCTTCCGAATAATCAATCGGAACATAAACTTCCTTTGGAGGAACAATGGAATTGCATGAGAAAAAAAACAGGCAGAAGGAATACCCGAGAGAGAACAGAACTTTTCTTGCGCTATCAGTTTTCATTTTTTTCCTTTTCTTCCGGCTGAGGCAGCTCTGCTTCCACAAGGACGCCATAGTTCACATTTCCGATACGGACGCACAGTACCCTGCTGCCATAGCCTTCAACAATAACAGAAAAGCCCTGACCACCCTTTTCATCAAGGACAGCAACAGCTTTTTTCTCTATAGAAGAATACTTTTTTCCGTTGAAATCTTTTTCATTTTTTGCAAGCCAGTAGAAACTGTCCGTAGAGCCTTTCACGATGTTCAGTTCCTCACTGCCGCTTTTGACTTTTACAGGACTTCCATTCCTTGTGCTTACAGTTACAAGTTCATTTTTGGGACTCAGGTAGAACATCGAATCTTCATCGGCAGAAACTGATCCATCATCCTTTTTTTCCACAGGATAGACTACATGCCTGACGTTCCATGTTCCGCTTGAATCAGTATCCCAGGAAGTAATCTTGCCACCGTGAGCAAGGTATTCTTCGGTAAAATCAGGAACCGTATCCGCGTTGGTATCAACCTGAACCATCCTAAGATAGAATTCAGCGCCTTCAGAAGGTATTCCGTAAAGGCTCTGCATTATGACTCTTTCATCCTGCAATGAATGCACTTCCATGGTTCCGTCGAGATCAACATCATAAAACTCAGTAGTCTCAAAAACACCGTCACGGTCACTGTCCACAACCCTCAGCACCGGAATATTCGCTTCAAACTGAGCCTGGGCATAAAGGACATCATCCTTGTAATACATCGACTGCTGGACGTTTCCATGGAGAAGGACAAAATGAATCCTCTCACCGTTTTTTCCTGAGGTGTCGATTTCGAAAGAAGATGCCGCATCAAGAAGCTGGGCATTGGAAATATTGCAGGTACGGGCATTAAGCACCGGATAGAAAAAATCAATTCCGGTTTTGTCGGAAAGAACATTGTCCCTGAGCATTTCAAGAGGAGTCCAGAGCAGAGTTTCGCCTGCAAAAATAAACTTCTCTCCAGAAGACTTTTCATCACCTGAATCAAACTGAACGGAACTCAGATAAGGAAACTGGCTCCATGAAAATTTCATGTTCTTTTCTGAAAGAGATCCGTCGACAGGCACTCCAAAGTCACAGTTGATCGTCCACTCAATATTTCCGTCCTGATTCAGATCGCAGATGATTTTCTCAGGGCGACCACGCATATACTTGACCACAATGTTGGTATTACCGTCGCCATCCGTATCCTGAAGGAAAGTTCCATCAAAAGACTCCAGATACTTTGCGGCATAGCCGATGACATTTTTTTCAGTCACAAGGGAAAGAAAATTTCTGAAAAGATCTACATCAATCTGGTCATCAGCAAAATTGCAGATATAATCAAAAGCCTGCTGCTGGTTGACAAGACCTGCCTTCAAAGCCTCACTGGCATAAAGAGGATGTTTCAGTCCCCTTGCGGAAAAAGATTTAAGAAGTCGTTTCTTTACTTCTCCCTCGGCAAAACCTGCACCATAAATTTCGAGCTCAGCATCCTTGTCAGGAGAAGCCTCCTGATACTGCGCTATCTGGGAAATGAAATAGTCTGCAATTCTTTTTGAAGAGGCATCAAGTTCACCCGGCTTTTCATTTCTGAAGAAGGCAAGCGGAAATCTTGTATCGGAAGGATATATCCTTCTTGCGCCGTCAATCTTGTTTCTTGCCTTTGAAACGGACGCACTGTCACCAAGCCTGTAATAGGTCTTGACGCGGATGAATTCAGCATCCGATGAATAGAGGACAGGTTTCGCATCCAGAAGTCCAAGAGCTTCCTTAAGGCGATTTGTCTCACAGAGTATGTCGGCAGCCATCAGCCTTGCATTGTCACGGTTGTAGTTTACCCAGTTGTCCTTCTTAAGGGATTTTTCAAGAACCGGAAGAATTTCATATCGCGTCTGGCCAGAAGCAGTACCGCAGGCAGCCACCATGTACCACAGATCTGAAATGGAATCATCATAGGCGATACCAAGTCTTGCCTGGGACAAGGCTGCCTCATAGTTCCCGTCAGAAACATAACCTGTCGCATTGGAAAGGCACCTCAATGCAGTACGCCTGTTTGCAAGATCAGCACTGTCCTTAAGCGAATCTCCGGTTCTTATAGGTTCAAGAGCATAAGCAATAAAAGAAGCTCCAAGTAAAAAAACACTTATCAATTTCTTCATTTTTTTATCCCGTGACAATCCAGTCTTTGAGTCCACAAAGGCTTCCCCATATACATTTTATTTTTTGCAGGTCTTCTTTCCGTTCCGACGAAAGCATCTGTACCAGCGGAACACTGTCTCGTGCACCACCGGCTTTCCATTCAGACAGTATTTCCGAAACGGCCTTGAAAGACCCGTCGCTGCATTCTATTTCATCACCGCTTTGTCTGCTTCTTATGGCAAAAGGGAAACACAGGCCTTTAAAAGCCATGGATTTTCCACCGCAGGTCAAAACTACGGAACCTTCCGCCAGTTCAACTTTAAAAATATATTTTCCGGCAGAAAAAATTCCAGGTTCTTCTATTATAACAAAAAATCCACCTTCTGTCGCTACTTTGTTTTTCTTTTCAAGAACAAGTTTTCCAGAAGCAAGGGATATTGTAATTCCGGAGCACTCCTCTTTTTTCTTTTTTCCAGCATAGCTCTCATCAGCCCATCTTTCCATGAATCCATACGGAACTCTTTTAAGGGCACCAAGTTTCTTTACACTTTCCAAAAGGGCCCTTGACCTCAAGGCAAAGGCAAGACTGAAAAAACGCCCGGCATCAATTACAACTTTATCTGTCTTTTCATCATCAACAATTTTCTGCAGGGCATCTTCAACACAGTCTCCAATGAACTCATTGTCGGCCTTGCTTTTTTCCGAAAGCGAGCAAAGGGCTTTCTGCCAGCCTTCAAAATTTCCATTTAAAACGGGAATAAGAACATTTCTGATTCTGTTTCTGAGCATGGTGTTGTCATGGTTTGTGGAATCAGTCCTGTAGGAAACTTTTATTTCCTCAAGATATGCTTCAATTTCGGAACGGGAAATCCCAAGAAGAGGTCTCAGGAATTTTTCCCTTGCCCATGGAATTCCCGAAAGGTCACTGCTGCCCTGAAGAAACCTCATTATGACAGTTTCCGCCTGATCATTTTTATTGTGGGCAAGACAGAGAAAATCCACATCCTCATTCTCCATGAATTCACTGAATTTCTCATAGCGGAGTTTTCTTGCGCTGTCTTCAAGACCGCATTTTTTTTCATCCGCAAACTCAAAAACCTTTCCGGCTTTGATTTCCATACGAACACATGTGACACCGATCTCACGACAAAGATTTTCGGTAAATTCCGCATCCCCACAGGTTTCTTCAGATGGACGGATATTATGATTGACAGTAACTGCCTTAAGCAAAATATTTTTTGGCAGGACTTCTTTCAGGGCACAAAGAAGGGAGACGGAATCAGCACCACCGGATACCGCCACACCAATGACACGGCAGTTTTCAATCGCAGATCCTGTCGATGAAAGAGACTTGATAAATCCTTCAAGCACTTTTTTTTCAAAAATATCCCTCATGTCTTCCCCAAAAAAAAAGCTGCCCAAAAAAAACTAAGGGCAGCCTTAAAATGTTATCTGAAAATCAGATTACTTTTTTGGTGGTGCAATTGATACAACAACAGAAGCTGGTGCTGTAAGAACTGTTACCTTGTCACCAAGGTTGAGGTCAGCAACTGTGAACTTCTGACCGATTTCAAGCTTGCTTACATCAGCGCAAACTGTTTCTGGCATATCCTGTGGAAGAGCCTTGAGAATTACTTCTGCAACGTGCTTAACCATGAATCCACCCTTGAGCACACCAGCAGGTGTTCCAGAAAGGTGAATCTTCATCTTTGCCTTGGTTGCCTTGTTGCCGCTTACAACATGGAAGTCAGCATGGAGAACCTTGTCAGAAAGGATGTCATATTCTGTATCCTTGATGAGAGCTGAGTTTTCTGCACCGTCAATCTTGAGTGTAACAAGAGTTGTCTTTGTGATTGATCTCCAAGCCTTTTCGAATTCGCTGGAAGCGATTTCAAGCATTGTAGCTTCACCATTTTCATTGTATGCAACTGCAGGAATCTTTCCTTCAGCACGAAGAGCCTTTGCATACTTCTTTCCTGTTTCTTTGCGTGTTGTAGCATTGATAACAAAACGTTCCATTTTTAGAACTCCTTAAAAAAATATTTTCAAAATAAAATACTAGGCCGGCAGGATTCGAACCAGCGAAATGATGGCACCAAAAGCCATTGTCTTACCACTTGACGACGGCCTAAAAATATATTCAAAAAGTTCCGGCGAACTAGTCGTCAGCACTTCCTGTTCCAACTTCTACATGACCTGCATTGTATTCATCAAGAATCTTTGACTGAATAGCATTGCGAAAGTCAGGACTGATCGGGTGAGCAACATCCTTGTATTCACCGTTGGCAGTCTTGCGGCTAGGCATTGCGATGAAAAGACCAGAAGTTCCTTCGATGATTTTCACATTGTGAACAACAAAGCAGTCATCAAACGTGATTGTAACATAAGCCTTGAGCTTACCTTCAGCTTCAACCTTGCGGATACGTACATCTGTAATCTGCATAAGCATCTCCTTTGAAGTAAAAATTTTCCCGGTAAACACCGCGAACTAATACTCATATTATACAGGACTTTTCGAAATTCGGAAATAAATTTCTATTTATCCCTGAGGTTGCGAAAGCACAGTTACATATTCACGCTCAAGCATTTTTTTTGCTTTCAGCGCATCGCTTTTGTCGTCAAACACACCAAAGACCGTAGAGCCGGAACCGGACATATCCGCAAACACAGCTCCACTCTTCTTAAGTTTTTCAAGAGCAGACGCCACCTGGACGTACTCTCTTGCAACAGGAACAGTAAAATCATTTACAAAATTCCAGTCGCATATTTTTTTTCTGTAGATCGATTCCGGATTTTCCCCCTGAATGAATCCACATTTTTCCATTTCCCTGTCAACCAGGCCGTATGCGGTTTTTGTTGAAACCGAAACACCAGGCAAAACCAGAACAACAGAAAAATCGTTTCTGCATTCAATCTGACGGACCAATTCACCCCTGCCCTCAACATATGCCGCATAAGGTTCAAAGTGGGAATATCTTTTTCTCCCATCAGCATTCAACGCATGGGTAAAAAAGAAAACATCACTTCCAACCTTTCCAGCAAGCTGGTTCAAGGAAGAAAAGTCAAGCTTAGTGCCAAACAGATTGTCAAGGGATTGAATAAAAGATGAAGCATCACTCGATCCGCCCCCCAATCCACCGCCAGCAGGAATTCTTTTCTTCACAGAAACATGAACTCCCTTGTCTATGCCAGTCAGCACGCAGAAAGCTTTGTACGCTGCAGTAAACGTGTTTTCCTCCGGAAGAGGAAATGCATCACATTCAACACGACATGTATTTTTCTCACCTTCAAGGCTTACCGTGATCTCATCAAAGAGACACACAGTCTGAAAGACACTTTGTATATCGTGGTAACCGTCCGCCCTTTTTGGAAAAACCTTGAGTCCAAGATTTATTTTAGCAGGCGCCGGAACAGTTATACTGTCACACATACGAAAAACAATCTATCAGAATGCATGACTTAAGTCAATGGAAAAACAGCCACAAACCTTCAAAAACACTGACTTCATGCCCATCCAAAGGCATAAAGCCTCATTGACAAAACCATGGCTCTTCTTTAATCTATCAGTCAGTTACGCAACACAAATCTTTAAGAGGTTCCCCCATGTTCAATGATGATGATGTAGACATGTTTTCAATGAGCGGTTTCGAAGATGATTTTTCTGACGAAATGGAAGATGATTATGATGATTTCGCGGATGATGAAGAATCAGATGAATACGGTGACGATTTTGAGGACGATCTTCTTGAGGATGACGCTTCTGTAGACGACGATTACACTGATGAAGACGACTACGACAATCACGAAGCTGAAGATGGTTACACAAGGGAAAGCTTCGACTACGACAAGTTTTACGGAATTGAGGACGAAATCGAAGAAGACTCGGATCCTGCCGACATGGATGACGACATGTAGTCCACACAGATCTGAATGGAACTTGATCCTGCATACAAAAAAGACTGCCTGATTTTTTTCAGACAGTCTTTTTTTTTTATTTAGACTTCACTTCACGGCTTTCAGTTAAAAAAATCATTTGATCTTTTCGCCTGCATGCCACAGCTTTTCAAGTTCATAGAAGTCTCTGGCTTCCTGGCTCATGAGATGTACAACAACAGGTCCAAGATCAATGAGATTCCATTCATCACCATGAGGTCCCTTGTTGTGTGTCTGATGAATCTCAAGGTCGGATTCCTTTACATAATCTTTTACTGTCTTGTAAAGTCCCTGCCAGTGAGGTCCACTTGTAATTGTTACAATGATGAAAAAATCAGTCCAGCTGTTGAGTTTTGAAACATCAAGAACGGTAACATCCTGACCTTTTCCATCTTCCATCAATCCGGCAATTTCCAATGCCATTTCCTTAATTGTCTTTGCCATATTTTCCTCTAAATTAGTGAAATCCCTGAACCGCAGTTTCCAGAGATTTTCTGAATCAACACTGAAAGAAATTCCTAGCGGACAATACGTCCGTCAAAATCCTTTCCCAAAACTATTGTAAAGTCGGCTTGAGCAGAACCCGAACTTTCATATGAAAAATCATCATCGACGATGTTGGTACAGCGGATAAAATTACCAAGGGCTTTTGCAGCCTCGCTGTTGCCGACATGATTGATTATGACGGTTTTTTCCGTTGCAGGAGCATTCGACGTCTCAAGAACCTCGTATCCGGCACTCTGCATGAGAAACGAAGTATTTCTTGCAAGTCCCTGAGTACTGGTTCCGTTTTGGATGACAAGGACATAAGCCCTGTTCTGGTTTCCATAGTCACCCGTCATGAGGGAACTGATGGACTGATTCATGACATCCTTTATAAGCTGGCCGTCATAAAGCGGGAACAAGAGAGTCTGTCCGCTTTCTACAGTACGGCTTGATCCTGTTATTGTCTGAAGGACGATTCTTTCAGTCTCAATATCAGAAACCTGCTTCATCAGACGGTAGAAATTGTCATAATCTATATTGGTCGTAAATCTTTTTGCAAAAACCGGAAAATTCTTTGGAGAATAAACCGATTTTTTGTTTTCTCTGAAAGCCGCTAGCAAGGCTGCAAAAACAGCCTGTCTTCTGTCCTCCACGTCCCCTTCATTTTCCGAGGGAAGCTTGTAAGTCTCAAAGATCCTTATTTTATCGCCGTCAAGGGAAACGGCACCACTAGGTAAAAGCCATTTCTCACCGTCAGGACCAATTTCATCCACAGGCATTGGAACAAAGACATTGAGGCCACCAAGATAGTCGGCAAAAAATTCCAGATCACTCATGGAATATTCAACAGTAAAAGGAATCTGCTTTCCGACAAGTTTTTCTATCTCATCTCTGTATGCATCAACACCAAGTTCCTTGTAGACGGCATCAATTCTGTCAACACGGTTGATGCTCTTGAAAATCGCACCTGTATTTCCAAGGATATTGAATGAGACCGCCTGATCTGAACCGGGGCAATAGACAAAAATATCCGTGGAAAGAACATTTTTTTCATCATCCGTATGTATGAAAAGGATCTTGATTACTGGATCATTTTTCATGGTCTCCGAAATAGGATCAACCTTAAGAGAAATCGCGATGGTAACCGTTAGTGCTGCAATTATTGCGAGAATCGCAAGCAGAAAAATCGCGCTTCTTTTATCCTTTGACATCCTCATCGTCTAGTTACCGCCTGTCTTCTTCCTGAGGCTTTTCTGAAATTCAATGCTTGAAGGGGCGATTTTCTTTCCCCTCTCTTTCAGGTAAGCCATATTTTCCTCAACCACATAAAGGGTGAGCTCATCCAGAGTCATGGCAAAAAGTTTTGCCCTGTATTCATCCGTCGAATGTTCCCTTCCCGGCTCGATCTTATCTGCGGAATACACAACTTTCGCAAGGGGGCAAAGATCAGTTCCGCCGAAAGTATGAAGAGCCACAGCCTGAATGATATCAGGATCATCGACACCGAATTTTTTTGAAAGGAGAACTGCCGCAGCCCTGCCATGAAGCAACGAGGGTTTAAGCATTTCAACTTCAGTGATTTCATTTCCATCTTCGGCAGCAAGAACCTTCATCTCTTCTTCTGAAATATTCTTACATATGTCGTGGGCAATGCCTGCAAGATAACCTTTCTTTGCATCAATGCCATAGAGACCGCACATATATTCCGAAGTCTCTGCAACACGAACACTGTGCTCGTAACGGCTCTGTTTTTCCGCCTGCATGGCAAACCGTCGGATTTCTTCTATAAGTTGGTCAATGTTTTCCATAGATGTTTCCGTCCATAATATACTTGAAAACTTTTTGCGGAACAAGGTATCTGAAAGGAAGTCCCTTCGCAGCCCTGGTCCTTATACCGGTGGAACTTACGGCAAGAAATTCATTCTCAAGGAAAACAGCATCCTTCAACAGCTCCATCCCATGAAAATCAATCTTCTCACAGCCGGAACTCCCTGCACTGGCATAGCCGCCTGTCGCCTTGTTTGAAAAACTTTCATCTTCCTTCTGGTCTGGCCTTCTGCCTATGATCAGCTGGCATTTTTCCGAAAGTTCCCTGGCGTTTTTCCACAGATGGAATGTGGCGGCCTGGTCATAACCGATGATGAGACCAATCTTTCCGTCAAGCATCCCTTCATATTTTTTTTCAAGGAAACATATGGTATCCCAGGTATATGAAGTTCCGCCTCTTTCAACCTCACATTTTTCAAGAAAAAAACGACTGTCATCTTCCACCGCAAGATCGACCATTGCAGCCCTTACCTCAGGACCGACTTCAAAGGCCATCTCCTTATGGGGCGCAATTCCCGTGGGAACAAAAAGAATCCTATCGTAACCAAGGGAAGCCACCTCATCAGCAAGAGCCAGATGACCTGTGTGGATGGGATTGAAAGTTCCGCCTAAAACAGCAATCTTCATTCGCCAGCAAACTCCAGTACCGCAGAAAAAAAATCAGCCTTCACTTCCAGGAAACTGAACTTCCATGCTATCGTCAACGGAACGTCCGGAAAGGAATTCACTTCTGGTGTTTTTCCCGGTGTTTCCATCAACTTTCTTTTCAGCTTCCTTTTCCGCATTCATCCTGTCAACAAGAGAAACGATGGCAAGACGGGCCTCATTCATGTTCTGGCGTGACATCACCGAAACAGGAATGACCTTTACATCAGGTTCACTCCGGCCAAGCTTCTCAACGATTTCCTGAGCCCTTTTCTCAGCACCCTCAACATCGATCTTGTTGCAGAGAACGATCCTAGGTTTCTTTGTAAGATCTCCTCCAAAGCCGTCAAGTTCCTTAAGAAGAAGATCATAGGCCTCAAGATAGTTGTCGTCGCTGCAGTCAATCATGAAAAGAAGGCAGGCAGTGCGCGAAATATGCTTGAGAAAACGGATGCCAAGCCCCGCACCTTCGGAAGCTCCTTCAATGATACCAGGAATGTCCGCAATTATGAGATCCGTATCCGTATCCACATGAAGGACACCAAGATTCGGAATTTTTGTCGTAAATGGATATGGCGCGATCTTAGGTCTTGCATTTGTAAAAAGATCAAGGAGGCTTGATTTTCCAGCATTAGGAAAACCTACAAGACCGATGTCTGCCATTACGGAAAGCTCCACACGAAGCTCCCTTACTTCACCGGGTTCGCCTTTGTTCGCACGGCGAGGAGCCTGATTTGTACTTGACTTGAAATGGATGTTCCCCCAGCCGCCGTTTCCACCTTTCAGGAATGTAAACTGCTGTTCCTCGCTGTCCGTAGGGAAATCGATGATTATTTCGCCGGTCTCAAGATCACGGATTGTCGTTCCAGGCGGAACCGGAATGACCTTGTCCTCGCCGTCCTTTCCGTACTTGCCCCAGCTCTGTCCGTCACTGCCGTTCTGTGCCTTGAGGACAGGATGAAACCTTAAATGAGCAAGAGTCCTCAAGTTTTTCTTTACGCAGAAAATAATGTCTCCACCACGACCGCCGTCACCACCGTTAGGGCCTCCGTTTGGAATATACTTCTCACGGCGGAATGATGCACACCCGTTTCCGCCCTTTCCAGACTGAACCCTGATAGTTGCCTCGTCTGCAAATTGAATCATAAAAAAATCCTTCCCGATGGGCATGTCCTAAAAGTACGTCCAGCGACAGCCCAATAAAAAAAAGACCCGGCAAGAGAAACATCTAGCCGGGCATTAAGTGTTCCGTTAAAAGATAACAGCCAACTTAGTTTGCTGCAGTTGGTTCAACAGAAACAACCTTGCGGTTCATTCTTTCACCGAACTTTACAACACCGTCAACTGTAGCGAACAATGTGTCATCGCCACCGCGCATAACATTGTTGCCCGGGTGAACACGTGTACCACGCTGTCTAACGATGATAGAACCAGCTGTTACAGCCTCACCACTGAATTTTTTAACGCCCAAGTGTTTAGGGTTTGAATCGCGGCCGTTCTTAGCACCGCTTCCACCTTTAGTACGTCCCATTTTAATCCTCCGCCGGTCGCAGAACCGGACTAGTCTTCAGTTATTTCCCGCAGGAGCACATTAGCAGGATATTGTTCGGCGATGGAACCAATTCCACACCTTAAAAAATCAGCAATGCACCTCAAGCGTTCCGTATTACCGGAACCCTTATCTTCCACACTGAATGCGAGATTTCCGCGGGAAGATTTGTCAGTTTCGAGCACAACCCCGTCAGTCTCTGAAAGCAACTCCAGAACCGTGTTGAACAGAATGGATTCCGCAGCACAGACTATGTCGCCACCCTTGTGACTGAAATCCGCATGTCCAGCTGCCTTACAGCGCCTGATGCATCCTTCCGCGTCACAGACCAATTCAACAGTTGTCAACTTATGCTAAAACCACATCCTTAACAGTTACCTTTGTGTACTGTTCGCGGTGACCATGGAAGCGGTGATAATCTTTCTTTGACTTGTACTTGAAAACAAGCACCTTGTCATCCTTAAATGATTCGCCAACTTCTACAACAACTTTTGCACCTTTTACATAAGGTGTACCGACAGAAACTTTAGCACCATCGCTAGTCATAAGAACAGTGTCGATTGTAACAGTATCTCCAGCCTTAGCATCGAGATGTGCTACATCAAGAACAGCGTCCTTTTCTGCCTTGTACTGATTGCCTTTAAATTCAACAATTGCGTACATTTTATTACCTCTAAAATAAATTTGACCCCAAGGAGTAGCGATCCTTGAAGGTTTCTACAGGCTACGACTTTATCAAATTTATGGACATATGGTCAAGTCAAATTCCTTGAATTCCCCCATAGAAAATCCGTAAATTCCAAAAGTTTCTGGATTTTACAAACGGGCTTCATATCAGGACAGACGGAACTCATTCCAGCCCTCGAAATTCCGGGGAAACCATGACAAAAAAATTCTTTTTCACAAAACTATTGACAAACAATTTGAAATACATTATAAACTTTACCCTTTTTTAACACATATTGACATATTTCATACAATTTATATAATGGTAAAATATGAGCATCCGGTCTGACAATGCCTTGAATGAGGCTCTGAAACTCATCGAAAACTGCAATTTCAACCAGTCCCTTGAACTCCTCAAGGACATTCTTGCATGTGAGCTGGATGACAAAAGACTCGTTTACGCCATCAGATGCTGCGATTTCTGGAAAGACTGTACAAATGACAATATGAACCAGCTATCTTTTTTTGAACAGGGAGAGTGGCTCCTTGGTCAATGGAAGAAATTTCAGGTTCTTATCGAACTGGCCGCTCCTGAATGCGAAAAAACCTGCTATTCCTTCAAAAAAGGAATTTTTTCAAAGGCATTGGAATGCTACAGCAGGGCAAATGATGAAAAGGACCCTAAATTCAAGGCGGAAATCCTTAGAAAAACGGGATTGTGCTACAAGAAACTTGGATCCTATGAGATGGCATTGAGATTTCTTACGGAATCCAACACGCTGATCGGTGGTCAGTCGCAGGTTCTTGCAGAGATGGCTGACTGCTATGCCTTTTACGGAGAGACAAAAAACGCAAAGATGCTTTTCAGGGAAGCCTTCTATATGGATGCCCAGAAAATAGACCTTTCCTTTCTCGACTCCCCTCTCATCAGGGTTCTTGTTGAGAAGGTGGAAGACGCCGGTTATACGGGAGCTGCCCTTCTTGAGTGGATTCCGGTATACGGCGTAATCCTGGGGATTTTCAATGTAAAGAGGCCATTAAGGTCGCAGGAAGTGCTTAAACTGAAGCAGGAAATATATTCGAGGGAAGGAGAACTGAAGGATCCAGTCAAAAACAGGGAACTTCTGGAACCACACCTCATAAACCTTTATTTCTGGCTCATTGACTACTATGTCCTGACAAAGGACAACGTTTCAAAAATCAATGAGATAATGCTGAAACTAAAACTCAACTTTCCGGAAATATATGAACTTTTTGTAAAATAATGGGGAGAACCCAATTTATATAGGAGCAAGACTATGTCTGAAACACTTGAAAATTCAGTTCGCGAAAAACTTAAGACTGAAACATGGACACGCGCACTCATCGCAAATTTCACTGAGACAAACCTCAATGAGCTTTTTGAAATCATCGATCAGGCACGCACAGAAAACTGCGAGAACAATATTAAGGAAATCTGTGACGAACAGCTTCTCCATTCAAAAGACAGCATCATTGCCCTGTTCCTTTCCGGAATGATCGCACTCCGCACCGGCTCAATCGACACATCGGCACTCTCATCACTTTTTGAGATTTTCCAGAACAACCACAAGGAAACACTCATTGAAAAGGTATGTTCAAGCATCCTTGGTGATGATCCGCAGAACAAGCTTGCCCTCAGAAAAATGGCAGAGCTCTATAAGGCAAACGGCAAGGACGAAGTCTGGGAACTTTACGAAAGACTTGTAAAGATTGATTTTGAAGATGCTGAAATCGCACGTCTCCTCGCTGACCGCTATGACTCACAGGGAAACAGGGAAGCTGCAATCAACTATTATAAGAAAGCATTGCTCCGCTATATTTCCGCAAAGAACCTTCCACTGGCAAAGCCTGTATGGACATGGCTTGTAAACAACATTCCGGAAGAGATCGACTTCTTCATGCTTGCACAGCGCAAGATCGCAAAGACAATCAACCGTGAGAAGGCTGTCCTTCTCATGCAGGAACTCTACACATATTACAAGGATACGGCAAAGTGGGATACAGCCATCGAAATCCTCAAGCTTGTGCTTGAATTCGACAACAAGGACGTATGGGCACGCCGCGAAATCACAGAATGTTTCCGTGGAAAATACGCAGACCATGCGCATGTTGAGGAATACATCCGTTCTTCAAACCTTTCGCTTTCAGTACGCAACGTATTTGAAGCAATCAACGACTTTGAGAAGCACATCGCCTTTGACGCAAAGAACTTTGTATACCACAGAACATGGGGTGTCGGTGTAATCGCAAAGCAGCAGGGTGATGATCTTGTGATCAACTTCGGAAAGAAAACAGGCGTGCACAGAATGACCCTCAAGATGGCAGTAGAATGCCTCCAGCCTCTTTCAAAGGAACACATCTGGGTTTACAAGAAGACAACAAAACGCGCAGATCTTGCTGAAAAAATCAAGAAGGATCCTGAATGGGCTCTCAAGACGATCATCAAGAGCTTCAACAACAGCTGCGATGAAAAGCACATCAAGGCTGAGATTGTTCCGGATATCCTCACAGCAGGAGAATGGACAAGCTGGCACGCAAAGGCACAGAAAGAACTTGCAAAGCCTATTTTCGGCGTAAATCCTAACGACATCAGCCAGTACACAGTACGTGAACGCGAAATGACAAAGGAAGAACGTCTTGCAAATGAATTCAAGGCAGAAAAGGATTTCTTCAAGCGCATCGACATCCTCGTTCGTTACCTTGCAGAAATAGACGATCCTTCAGACGAGCAGTTCTCTGAAATGTTCACATACTTTGCAGGCTACCTCAAGGCAGTAAGCAAAGTAAACGAACAGACAGTGGCATCATACCTTGTTGTTCAGGAAATAAAGAAGAGAGTTTCAGCCCTCGAAAATCCAGCAAACTTCACATTCGACAAGCTCTATGCCGAAATCGGAAAGCCTGCAGAAACATACACAAAGCTCAAGGACTCAAAGAACACAAACCTCAGGAAGGCATTCCTTGCAAACATCAAACAGCTCATCAAGTGGGATGACGAATACATCCGCCTCTTCCCTAGCGTTCTCGACAAGAAGCTTCTTGCAGAAATCGTAGAAGCCGGAAAACAGGAGAAAGTTACACGCCTCATCCAGGACTGTTTCAACGACTACCGCACAAACAGAAATGCAGTCGTATATTTCATTGACGAATGTCTTGGCGATGAATGGTTCAAGGCAGCTGCAATTTCTGAGGAAAAACAGCTTGTTACCCTTGTTAACATCGTTTCAACCTGTAACAAGGAGATCGACAACCACGTAAACACAACAGAGAACAAAAAGACTGTAAAGGCAGCTACAACACTCCTCTTCGAAAGAAAGATTGCTGGCAACGAGCCAAGAAACGCAATGCTTGACTACATGCTCGCAGGTTCAACTGAAACTATGAGCCGCATGTACACAATGGTAAATGACGTTGCAGGTCTTGATCCTGTTTACAAGACACAGCTTAGAAACGGAATTCTCAGCAGGGATCCTAACTTCAAGTTCCAGGAAACAGAAACAAAGCGTGAGGCTCCAAACGGACTCATGGTTACAGCTGCAAAACTGGAAGAAAAGAGAGCCCTTGAAAATGATCTTGAAAAAGTTCAGCTTCCAAAAATCGCAGCAGAAGTTGCAGAAGCAAAGGAAAAGGGAGACCTTAAGGAAAATGCGGAATACATCTCAGCAAGAGAAGCCCAGAGCCGCATGAATGCCCAGCTTGCAAAACTCAAGGATGAACTTGCTCGTGCAGTTATTTTCGATCCTACAACAGCATCTACATCAATCGTTTCTTTCGGAACAACCGTCACACTCCAGGACAACATCGAGAACAAGGAAATCACTTACACAATCTTTGGTCCATGGGAATCAAACATTGAGGAAGGAATCCTTTCATACCTTTCACCACTGGGAAATGAGCTTCTCGAAATGAAGAACGGAGAACGCAAGAGCTTTACAATCAACGACAGGAACTACGATATTACAGTCAAGTCCATCGCACTTGCAAAATAATCTGAATCAAATCAGATAATGGAAACTGTCATTCTGAAAATCAGGATGGCAGTTTTTTTTAGCTCACTGAAGCCGGAACTCAGGCAACAGGAGGGGAAATGGCCATCGCAAAAGAAAAATACATTCAGCTTACAAAAAACATCGGAGTCCTTAGCGGCGGCAGCGACAACGTTGGCATAATCGACACCCCGAAAGGTCTTTATGTTCTTGATCCAGGCGGAACTGATGACATGGGCAACCAGATCATACAGACTCTTGGGGAACTTTTTCCGGGTAAGGAAATCGCGGGAATTTTTCTGACCCATGCACATACGGACCACACAGGCGGAATCACACCGATACTCGAACATTTCAGTTCCACAGTCTACGCTGGAAAGACAACAGCAAATTTCCTTGAAATTCCGGAATCCATCGCGATGATCTATTCAGGAAGCCTTCCTGGAAAAGAAATGGCAGACCGTGATTTTCTCATGGACCATCCGGTTCAGACTGACGTAATAATTACAGACTCACAGGAAATCGACCTTGGAGGAATCATTGCAAAAGCCATTGAACTTCCGGGGCACTGTCCTGGAATGACAGGCTTCATCTTTTTTGACAAAGAGGCAGGCAAGAAAGTTTTCTTCCTTGGCGACGCATTTTTTGGAATGAAGATGCTCGGAAAAATATGGATACCATTCATACTAGATCCGGTGGCGTTCCGCAGTTCCGTAGAAAAAATCGAAAGGACCTCGGCTGACTACTACGTTCCAGGCCACGGCGAGACCTGCACGATCGACAACGCGGGCTGTGTTGCCGAACACAACATCATGATCACCTATGAATTCGAGGATCTTATAATCAAGCTCATAGGTTCCGGCTGCAATGAAATCAGCAGCATAATCGAATCCACGGCAAACTACGCAGGCATGAAACTCAAAAGCGTAAACTACCACCTGATTCTATGCACGCTCAAATCCTACATGGCAAGCCTTGAACGTGACGGAATCATCGAAAACTATATGGAAAACAACAGACTTAAATGGAGAATAAAATGACAAAGAAAGAAATCGCAGCTTACATAGACCAGACACTTCTCTCACCTACAGCGACAGAGGAGGAACTTGTTTCGTTCGTCACAAAGGCAAAGGATTTTGGATTCGCAAGCGTCTGCATCAATCCGGTCTACATCAAGAAGGCAAAGAAAATTCTTGCAGGATGCGAAACAAAAGTCTGCACGGTCATAGACTTTCCTCTGGGAGCCGGCGGACTTGAGACAAAGCAGACCCAGGCGGACATCGCCATCGACGACGGTGCCGACGAACTTGACTTTGTGGTTGACCTTGGGCTTGTAAAGGCACACAAATGGATTGAATTGAAGGCTGAACTTTCATTCATCGCAAAAAGCGTAAAGGAAGCCGCCATGTTCCGTGAAGAAGGAGGAGCCGTACTTACGAAGCTGATCCTTGAGACATGCTGCCTGACAGACGAAGAGATTGTTGAAAGCAGCAGATGTGCCAAGGAAGCAGGATTCGACTTTGTAAAGACATCGACAGGATTCTATTCAGTCAAGCCGAACGGAGCTACTGTACACGCAGTGGAATTGATGAGAAAGACAGTCGGGTCTGAAATGGGCGTAAAGGCATCAGGCGGAATCCACAGCTACGAAGAAGCCATGGCTATGATCAATGCCGGCGCAACAAGAATCGGTGCAAGTGCCGGAATTGAAATCGTAAGGGATGCTGAGGGCGAAAGCGATTGATTCATTTGGGGCCATCATCGCATAACTTTCGCCCCAAGAA
>JAEDDW010000047.1 GCA_016293645.1 Treponema sp.
TATCGCGCTGGCCTGTCACGCCGGAGACCACGGGTTCGAGTCCCGTACATCCCGAAGAAAGCACTTGTCAAATCGACGAGTGCTTTTTTTTATTTAAACGAAAACAATGATAGCATACAACAGTGGAACGGAGTATAATTCAGCATATGACAAACAAAGTATATATTATTGGACACAGAAATCCTGATACTGACTCGGTGGTTGCGGCTACAGCCTATGCAGAGCTCAAGCATCTTCTTGGCATGGATGAATACATTGCCGCACGTGCAGGAAAACTTGCGCCCCAGACTGAATACATATTCAAAAGATTCAATGTGAAGCCTCCTGTGTATATTCCGGATCTGATTCCGAAAACAGAATATTACATGAATGAAAAATTCGTTGCGGTGGATCAGAATGTCTCTCTATGGAAGGCTGTAGACAAAATGATCAGCACAAACGCCCCTGTTCTTCCGCTTATTGATTCCGACGGAACTTACAAGGGACTTTTGAATTACAATGCGTTTGCCCTGAATTCATTCAAGATCCTCAATCCAAAGCGCAATGACATTTTTCTGACCAGCATAAGCCTCATTGAAAAGACTTTGAATGCGACGCCGATTGTTGCCTATGATGAAAATGATTATTTCAAGTGTTCGATCATGGTTGCGGATGATGAGACTGAATCAACCAGGAAACTTCTTGAAGAACATTCCAGCGAAAACATCGTCGTGGTATGCGGTGACCGTCAGGATGTTCAGCGCCTCAGCATCGAGGCAAAGGTAAAGGCTCTCATAGTAACCCATGACTATGTAGTTTCAAAGGAACTTATCGAACTTGCAAGAAAGAATCATGTCTCTCTTCTCAGTGGCCATGACAGTACGTTGAAGACAGCCATGCTCATCGAATATTCATCTCCTGTAAGTTCCATGGCGGATCCAAATGTTCTTCCGGTCCACGCGAATGACACATTGCAGAAAATCAAGGGGCAGCTCAGGGACAGTCCAAGCAGATGTCTTCCAGTTGTGGATAATGACTACAAGGTAATCGGCATCATAAGTGAAAGTGATCTTCTTCATGAGGCAAACATCCAGGTGATCCTAGTTGACCACAATGAACCTCAGCAGGCTGTTGAAGGTATTGAGAATTATACAATTCAGGAAATCATTGATCATCATAAAATCAATACATTCTCTTCAAAGCTTCCTATTACTTTCATAAACAAGTGCGTAGGTTCAACAAGCACCATCATTGCAAACATGTACCGCGAAAACCGTGTTTCAATCCCAAAGGAAATCGCATCAATCCTTCTCTGCGGAATCCTTAGCGATACCCTTGTCCTCCAGTCTGCAACGACAACTGAATATGATGTTGATACTGCGGAATACCTCAGCAGCATCACCGATCTTGATATAAAGACATTAGGCAATGATATCATCAAGAGCGGCAGTCACATTGGTGGTCGTACGGCGGAAGAAGTCATACATCAGGATATGAAGGAATATACGGAAGGTAAATTCAAGTACAGCGTAAGTCAGATCGAAGTTGACAGCACCGTTGAAATCATCGAGCGTAAAAAAGAATTCCTTGAGCAGCTTGAAAATGAAAGAAAGACCATGGGAGCTCTCTACAGTGTCCTTCTTGTCACTGATATCACTGTGCTCAGTTCGATCATGCTTGTTGCGGGCGATCCTAAATTCGAGGAAGTGTTGAATTTTCCTCGTCGTGACAAACACATATATTACATGAAAGATATCGTTTCAAGAAAGAAGCAGCTCATTCCTCTTCTGTCGGAGATTACCGCAAGAGTGGAATAGAAAAGATTACTGTTTTTTAAAGATTTCAATAACTTCAGAAGCAGGCAATGGACGTTCGTAAAGGAATCCCTGGATGTAGTCCGTGCCTGCTTTTTTTACGAGTGAATCCTGGTTTTCAGTTTCAACACCTTCAACGAGAATCTTGAGGCCGTTGTCCTTGAATGTTTTTATCAATGAGTTTACGAGGGAAGACATTTTCTCACTTTTTTCCATCATCAGGACGAAGGAGCGGTCGATCTTTATGGTGCTGAAAGGCAGCGTGATGACGTTGGCAAAGTTTGAAAAGCCAGTTCCAAAATCGTCGAGATAGAAGATTATGCCTTCCTTCGCAAGCTGTTCCATGCGTAGTCTGATCGCCTCAAAACTTTCAATGAAAATGCTTTCGGTGATTTCCATTATTATGTTCTGAGGTCTGATGTTGTATTTCTTTATTGTATTCAGAACCGTATCAACGATTGAAGGATTTGACATCTGGTGAACGGAAAAGTTGACTGAGACGGCGTTTACAGTTGATTTGTTTTCACTTATGAATCTGCATATTTTCTCAAATGTAACCTGACCAAGACGCTCAATATAGCCGTAGGTTTCTGCGATAGGAATGAATTCCGCAGGAGATATATCACCAAGTTCCGTGCCTTTCATGCGCGACAGGGCTTCTGAATATTTGAATTTCTTTTCTGCAATTGAATAGATCGGCTGAAAGAAAACCTGAAATTGTTTTGAATCAGCGTGAAGTTCACGGTCGAGTATCTGGCAGATTGCATGTTTTCTTTTTTCCTGTGCGACAAAAATGTCATCGCAATAGGAATATTTGATCTCCGCACCTCTGTTCTTCATTAGAAGCTGCTGCAGGATCTCCGTAGCCTGTTCGTAAGTTTCCGCATTCTCAGGAATGCATACACTGGCGGAAATCAGTTCCGGAGTCACACGGAAATTCTTTTCGTGCTTCTGATGTTCCATAAATCCGTTGATGGTTTCCTTTACTTCATCAAGAGTCCTTGTGAGAACGGCAAGTTTCTTTGTCAGGCGGAATATTTTCCTTCCGTATGTCCTGGAAAGATCTTTTGTCAGAAGAAGCATCATCTTGTCTGTTTCGATCTGCTTGAAATCACGAAGGTAGGCATCGTAGTTTTCAATGGAGATGACGGTCAGACAGTATCCATGGGATTTGTTCTTCAAGAAATTTGGAAGCTGCTTTTCTGTAAACGCTCCTGTCGCAAAATCGTGGGCGATCTGTTCAGACTGGACTCCAAAATACATAAGGATGAGAGGGGCAAAGGAAGCAAGTCCTGTCATGACGTTGTAGGGCGAGAAGAACTGAATTGCCGTGATGCTTATGCAGATTATTGGATAGGCCAGAAAGACGGTGAAAATTCTTCTGGATGTAATTTTTCTGTGTATGATGATGGTTACGATGACAGTTGCAATATAAATCGATGATGTCGCATAGGTAATGAATTTGAGAGGGCCTCTTGTGTATCCGTTCACCGGGTCATAGTGGAAGATCCAGCCGGTCTTTATGTTCATCAGGACAATAAGACTGTAGATTATAAATGGAACTGCAAGAAAGCAATAAAACTGCTTCTTATGCTTTTTGGAAGGTGATACAAAAGCGTAGCAGTAAAATGCATAGGTCATCATCTGCAGCCCGATGAGGAGAAAGTAAACCTCGGCGATGAATGTCGCATAGGTGACCGAGCAGTCTGGAAAACTTGTGATGCATTTGATAGAGAGTATGTTTGTAAATGGCGCAAAGAATCCAAGGGAAGCGCACAGGAAGAACCATAGATTCCTCCTGTCCCCCAGATAAAAGGAAGTGACCGTATTGATGATGAGAATAAAAGCCAGAATGCAGACGCATAATTCACCAAGAAGGTTGTACATTCAGTTTCCTCGATTAAGTTTGTTGCCGGGCCTTCCAGGAAAAACTGGACTGCCGTAAGAACGGAATCCAGTCAAAAAAAATCTCTGCTTCAGAAAACCATCCAGCTCCTCAGCAGTTTGTAAGAGTGTCAAGAAGCTTGTTCTGATAGTCCTGAATTGCATTTATGCCTTCAGTAGCGCCGCTTGTGTCTCCGGCCCTGAGCTGTTCCGTAATCTTTGCATAGGCTTCGTACATGGGCTTGATTGAAAGGTTTCCCATGTTGCCTTTAAGCGTATGTGCCTTCTGTATGGCGGCATCTATGTTTCCAGACTGGATGTCAGGAATGATGTCCTTGTTTTTATTGATTGAATCAGGCATCTTCCTGTACATCATTTCAAGAAGCTGTTTGTTTCCCATGAAGCGTCCCAAAGCTTCGTCGATGTCAACATCCATGGCAGCAAGAGTTTCACATAAATCCATAATACACTTTCCTCTACTTTTTTAGTTTTTCAAGCATTACTTATAGAAGCTTTCAATTAACTTCAGTCCTGCCATTATTATACAGCATAAATTCCCTGTAGACAATTTTTTTGTAATTTTTGTTCAGTTTAAGCTGCTTTGCCTAAAATTGCATTTTTTCAAGATATCATATAATATTCTTCAATATTATAAAGGAAACTCTTGAAGGGGTAGGATAAAATGATAGAAGTGTCACATGTTTCCCGTCTTTTTGGGGAATTCCATGCAGTAGATGACATCAGTTTTTCCATTGAAACTGGTGAAATCGTAGGTCTTCTTGGACCTAACGGTGCGGGAAAAACTACAACAATGAGAATGATAACAGGATATCTTGATTCGACTTCAGGTTCGATTAAGATCGACGGAACTGATGTAAGCGAAAATCCTGTACTTACAAAGTCAAAAATCGGTTACATGCCTGAAAGTGCTCCGATGTACAGCGACATGATAGTTGCGGACTACCTTGAATATGTTGCTGAAATCGAAGGTCAGGATCCAAAGAAGAAGCTTCCGCATCTTGCAGAGATCTGTGGATTGAAGGAAGTGATGCACAAGAACATCGGTGAACTCAGCCGCGGTAACAAGCAGCGTGTCGGACTTGCCCATGCATTGATGAATGATCCTGAAATCCTGATTCTTGATGAACCGACATCCGGTCTTGATCCCAATCAGGTTTCTGATGTCCGTGACCTGATCAAGAAAATCGGTGAGACAAGAACAGTTATCATTTCAACCCATATCCTCAGTGAAGTTGAGATGCTTTGCAATCGTGTAATCATCATCTCAGGCGGAAAAAAAGTTGCCGACAGTCCTACAGAAGAACTCAGATCCCATTATGGAAACAATGCGGAAGTCATTCTTCTTTCAGGCGGAACTGAAACCCAGCTCAAGGAAAAACTTTCTGCGGTTGCTGGCGTGACAAAAGTCACTGTAAAAACTGTTGAAGATAAAATCGAATCAAGGCTTTCTGTCGCCGGCGGCAGTGAGATCCGTCCTGAGGTTGCCAGACTTTGTGTTGAAAACGGATTTCCGCTTTATGAACTTCAGATGAAGAAAAACAGTCTTGAAGATGTATTCAAGATCCTTACATCATCAGCGGAAAAGGAAGAGGAGGCTTCTGAATGAGCGACGCAAAAATCAAGAAAACCATGCCATGGGCTGTGATCATGAAGCGTGAACTTTCCGCCTATTTCACAAGTCCTGTCGCATATATCGTTGGTGCGATGTTCCTGCTGCTTTCAGGAATTTTCTATTTCATGACTTTCTTCCTGATGAACAGGGCTGAACTTAGGGGATTCTTTGAGCTTCTTCCGATTTTCTTCAGCTTCCTTATTCCTGCTTTGACCATGCGTGTTTTCAGTGAGGAACAGAAAAGCGGAACCATCGAAACCCTGGTCACACTTCCGGTAAAGACATCGGACATTGTAGCCGGAAAATATCTTGCCGTTCTTGTATGTACTATTGCAATGATGGCACCTACATTGTTCTACGTGATCACCTGCATCTGTTTTGCTGCAAGTGGAATCGATGCCGGTCCTCTTATCGGCGGATATTTCGGGGCTGTTCTTCTTGCGGCGGCCTTTTCCGCCATTGGAGTTTTCTGTTCGTCGGTGACAAAGAATCAGATTGTGGCATTTCTGCTTGCTCTTTCCATCTGTCTCTTCCTGACATTTGTTCTTGTGTTTGCAATATTCCTTCCAGGAGTTGTCGTTCCGGTTGCATCATTCATTTCGGCACAGGCTCATTTCCGTTCAGTTGCAAGAGGAATCATTGATTCCCGTGATATTCTTTATTTCATTTCTGTGACTTCAGTTTTTCTGGTTCTCACAGTTAATGTTCTTGACAACGAGAGAAAGGGGTGAAAAATGAAAAAGAACAATAGATTTGTTTCATGGATAAAAAGTTCAGCAAGTGATGTCTGGCTTTTTATCATTGCGGTTGTACTTCTCAATATGGTTGCTGCAAGATGTTTTTTCAGAGCTGATCTTACCCAGGCAAAGTCCTATTCGCTTTCTTCTGCCAGCCGGGAAGTCGTCGGCAATCTTGAAGAGCCTATGAGCATAAAGGTTTTCTTCTCAAAAAACCTTCCTGCTCCTTACTCAAACGTCGAGCAGTATCTCAAGGATCTTCTTTCTGAATACAAGACTTCAGCCGGAAAAAAGTTTACCTATGAATTCTTTGACATGGATAAACCTGAAAGCCAGAAGATAGCCCGCGGTTATGGAATGCAGATGATGCAGGTACGTGAGGTCAAGAACAATGAGGTAGGTCTTAAGAATGCCTATATGGGAATTGCCATTGTCTATGCCGACCAGATTGAAAGACTCGACGGAATTACTTCAAGCGATGGACTCGAATATAGAATCACCGGCATCATCGGTAAGATCATCGCCAATACAAATATCCTCACAGGCCTTTCTGACAATGTAAAACTTGTTCTTTACAAATCTGAGGAACTTTCTAAATTCAATATCGGAAACTTCAATAAAATCGACGCCGTTGTGGACAGGGCTTTCTCTGAAGTGAATAAAAAATTCCGTGGAAGGATAGAGTACAAAAAAATCAATCCTGGTGAATCGGAAACAGAAGAAGCAGCTTCAAAGTATGGTCTTCAGTCTGTATCATGGAGAAATGAAAATGGCGGAACAAGTCATGGAACTGTAGGTCTTATACTTGAGTATGGCGACAAGTTCCGTGTGGTGCCGCTTGGCCTTACGAATGCTATTTTTTCCTATGTGATTTCCGGTCTGGATAATCTTGAGGAAAATATTGCAAGTTCAGTCGAAAGTCTTGTTTCAAAAACTTCTCTCATTGCCTACATCACAGGTCATGGTGAAAGAGACATCAATGATGAAAATGATGCCGGAAATTTCCGTGAGCTTCTTTCAGAGGCATATACACTTGAAGAAGTAAATCTTGCAGAAAAAGATATTCCACCTGCCGCTGAAACAGTGATCATCAATGGGCCAAAGGAAGCTTTCGATGAGAATGAACTCTATAAAATCGATCAGTTCATAATGCGTGGTGGCAACGTCATGTTCCTCGTGGATTCCTATGATGAAATACAAGGTTATCAGCAGACAGTCTACAGACCGGTACGCACAGGACTTGAAAAAATTCTTTCCAAATACGGAATCGAGTGTGGCAGTGAATATGTTCTCGATGAAAAATGTTTCGTGCAGATGAACCAGCAGTATGGAAAACTGAATTTCTGGTATGTTCCAAGAATTCAGAAAAACTGTCTGAGTCAGAAAAATCCTATCACAAAAAATCTCAGCGATGTTTTCTTCCTTGAACCGTTTGCACTTGATGCTTCTGGTGCAGAAGCAAATAAGAACGTCACCCTTACCGTTCTTGCAAAATCATCTCCCCGTTCATGGACGGTTCCTGTTACAGAGCAGTTTGTCATGAGTCCACTGGCATTTGGAGTTCCGTCTGATGCATCAAGGTTTTCTTCTAAAGATCTTTGTGTTCTTGCAGAAGGAATATTTGACAGCGCATATTTCAATGCTCCTGTTGACGAAGGAGAGAATAAGGGAGAACTGGTTTCAAGATCACATATCCTTACTGGAAAGCAGAAGTCAAAGATCCTTGTTTCCGGAACTTCCTTGATAACAAATGTACAGCTTATCCAAAGAAATTCAAACGAACCTGTGGCCTGTTTCCTTCGCAATGCCGTAGATTATATGTGTGGAAAGGAAGATCTCTGTCTCATGAGGACTAAGAACCTGAGCTCTAATTCCCTCAAGGATGTAAAGCCTGGTGTTGCGCTTGCAGTTAAATATTTCAACCAGTTTGGTCTTGCAATCCTTGTTGTGGTAGCAGGATTCCTTGTTTTCCTTTGCAGAAGGAATTACAGGGAAAAGATCCGCAGAATGTATAATCCGCATGATCCAAGAATGGGGGACTAAGTTATGTGCAGAAAAATTGTTAGAAAAATAGTTTTGCTTTCTGTGGTTGCAGTTCTTGCAGTGGTTTATGCCGTTCAGATTGTTTCTGAGGCAAGAACCAATGTGAGGGTCGTTGCAACGGATGGTGATATTGATTTTGTTCTCATCGACAATAATGGAACAAGACTTTCGATCGTAAAAGAGAATGACGGCTGGTTTGTCGGGGAATCCAAGGAGCCGTGCCAGCATAGCCGTGCAAACGGAATTGTGAATGCAATCAGCGAGATAAAAATTCTTGGAAGTGTTTCTTCCGGATCCGCAGCAGACAATGAGCGTTATGGATTTGACGGTGCCATCGTCGTTGAAGCATACGGAGCGACAAAACTTCTAAGAAGAATTGTTGTCGGAAAGAATACTGCGACTGGAAGCCAGTGCTATGCTCGTCTCGATGACAAGTCCAGCATCTTTCTTGTCCAGGGAGCTTTGAGATCGATATTTGAAGTAACTGAGGACAATATAAAGGAAAAGAAATCCCCTGAAAAGGAAGGGGCTGAAGAAGAAAGTCAGGCTCCTCAGCTTGAAACGATGTAATTCAGTTTAAGATAAAAAGGACCGTCCAACAGCTACAGCAGTTCATGTATCTGTCTGACGGTCCTTTTTGTTTTGTCTATTGTCTATGCATCGAGTTTATGATGCCTGTCATTTCGATGACTTTCTGTGTCAGCCTTGTCTTTGTTGAGACGATGAAAAAAATCTGACCGATCAGATCAATTTCCTTTAATTCCGCTTCTGTCCATTCAACATCCGGCAATGGATTGAATGTCAGTGTCATGGTTCCGCCTTCGCCAGTACCAAAATTTTCTTCGTATGGTTCATCTTCAAAACCTTCTGGAGCGATGAAAAGAATCTGAAAAGATCGTAGTCCTTCTGGGTTCTGCGGTGTCTTAGGTGCTATATATACTATGCTGATCTGTCCAAGCTTAATTTCTTTTGAGATAAGCTGCAGGTGTTTTTTGAATCCACTTTCCATGTCTTTGATGTTGGAGTAGTTGTCGACTGTGATGTTTTCCATGAATTTCTTGAAATTTTCGGAAGTTAAAATCCCGTTCATATTTACCACCCTGTTTTCATTTTCTGCCGGAACATAAAAATCAGTTCCTGATAGACTCATCTCACCACATAATATAATAAAGGCTAAATCCAAAATAATCAAATTTTTGCCGCAATTTACAACAAATTGTGCTTGTGTTAAATTTAGACCATGATTTTGCATCCGAAGAAATTACTCATTGTACTGTTGCTTTTCCCGTTTTTTTTATTTGCCCAGGAACAGCCGGAAGAAACTCCTGCTGACCTGAATATATTTATCGAAGAGAAGCCGGTTGATAATGAAGCCGCCGGTGAAAGTGCCGTTGCTGACGAATCTTCCGCCTCCAGAAAATATGATTCAGATAAAAAAGTTGATGAGAAGAAAAAGGGTAGGAAGGATATGAAAAAAACTCGGGATGGATTTGAGCTTGTTGATTCCAAGGAAATAATCGAGGACTCTCCTGAACTTCCTCTTGTCGATGAAACAAAATACAGCCTTGTTGAGATGTACGGTGACAGACCTGAAGTTGAATACTGGAGAAATATTTATCTTTCAGAAAAATGGCAGAAAATTCTTCGTGGAATTCTTGAAAATGCCGTTGAGTATAGAATCTATGTAAGGAATTGTGTTTCTCAAAGAGATGTTCCTCTTGAACTCGAATATCTTCCTGTAGTTGAGTCGGGATATAAGACTTCCGTGAGGTCCCGTTCCGGAGCCATAGGAATGTGGCAGTTCATGGCAAACAGTGTAAGGCCTTTTTTGAAGCTCAATGAATACGTTGATGAACGTTATGATCCTTGGCTTTCAACACAGGCAGGTATTTCAAAACTTCAGGATAATTTCAGGATTTTCAATGACTGGTTGATTGCGATTGCGGCATACAATTGTGGCAACGGAGCTATGACCCGTTCAATAAAAAAAGCCAAGACCAATGACTACTGGCTCCTGGTTGAGAAAAAGGCGATTCCAAAGCAGACGGCGGAATATATTCCAAAACTCATCGCCATTGCGGATATCGCAACGAATCCAGAAAAGTATTCCATTGATCTTCCTCACCATGACAAGGAGTATGAGGAACTTGTTCAGGCGAGGGATGCGGCCTTTGATTATGTAAAGGTTAGAAAACCGTACATGATGGCTGCCATCGCAAAGGAGTCTGGCATAAGCGAAAAGACCCTTAAGCATTTGAATCCTGCTCTGACAAAAGGATTCACTCCACCTGCCGCCGAATATGAAATCAGATTGCCTTTAGGATCGAAGGAATCTGTTGAAAATGCAATCGCGAAAATTAGGCCCATCGAATTCCCATTTAAATACACAGTTGTGAAAGGTGATTCATTGTGGAGCATTTCAAGAAAATTCGGTGTTACGGTTCAGGCTTTGTGCGATACAAACGGAATAAAAGAAAATGCAATCTTGAAAATCGGCAAGGTTCTTTATATTCCGTCTTCAAAGAAATGAAAGCTGTCGTTTTGGTTGGATGGTGGTCATCCATGTTGTCTGCTGGCATTATTTGATTTTTTTTTCTCAAAATATTAAACTTTTCGCGAAAGGGGAATTTTGAATTTTAGGGGATATAATATGGCACTGAAAAATGGAAATCCTTGTCTTATTACTTTTGCACTTTGGTTTGCAGGTCATGCACAGTTCATGAAAGTAAAAAAGGCTGCTAGAAACTGTAAAAAATCTTCAGCCGGTACACTCCGCGGAATTCTTGAATATGCAAAAGATTCTGAATGGGGAAAGGCACACAACTTTGCAGACATCCTTGCTGCAAAAAGTGATGATGAACTTTTTGCCCTCTGGCAGAAAAATGTGGCACCACAGGATTATGAAGATCTTCGTCCATTTGTTGAACGCCACAAGCATGGCGAGGAAAATGTTCTCTTCCCTGGCAAGCCAAAGATGTATGCTACAACAAGCGGTACAACAAAGGAACCAAAGTGGATTCCGATTACCAACGAATACTACGATAACATCTATAACAAGATGACCAAGCTCTGGCTTTATACATTCCTTATGCATAGAAAAAAGTCTTTCTATGGTCCTGCAGTTTCTATTGTCGGAAAGTCCATTGAAGGTTATGCTCCAGACGGAACAGTCTACGGTTCGGTTTCTGGGGTTACACGCCGTGATATTCCGGATTTTGTCAAACCGATTCATTCTGCACCCGCTGAAGTTTTTGAGATTACAGACTATACGGCACGATACTATACACTTATGCGTATTGCCATCGAGCAGGACGTTCATATCATCATCACTGCAAACCCTTCAACAATCGTTGAAATGCAGAACAACGTGAATATGTTCTTTAATGATTATGTAAAGGACATTGAGAATGGTACTCTCAATGAAAAACTTGATATTTCTCCGGAAATAAGAAAGGCTCTCGCACCTGCATTTACACCGAATCCAAAGCGTGCCCAGGAACTCCGTGAACTTAAGGCAAATCATCCTGACATTCTTCCAAAGCACTACTGGCCTGACCTTCAGATTCTTACAACATGGAAATGCGGTAATACCCAGGTATACATGAACAAGTTTACCGATTCATTCCCTGAGAATACTCTTTATCAGGAATTCTCTTATTTTGCCTCTGAATGTAGAGCAGGTCTTGTTCTCAACGGAAAAAGTGATACCGTTCTTTTCCCTCATTTCCATTATTTTGAATTCATCGAAGCATCGGATCTGGACAATCCAAATCCAAAATTCCTTCAGCTTCATGAACTTGAAGTTGGAAAGCGTTATTCAATTTTTGTCACGACATATGCCGGTCTCTACCGCTACAATATGAATGATCTCATTGAAGTGACCGGCAAATACGGAACTATTCCGACAATTCAGTTTGTCCAGAAAATCAATGGAATCATTTCCATGACCGGAGAAAAGCTTCATGAAAGACAGTTCATCGAGGCCGTTGAGCAGGCACAAAGTGAGACGGGTGTAAAACTCAATTTCTTTGTAGGTTTTGCCGATGTCGAGAATTCCGTATATCATATCTATTACGAATTTGAAAATGAAAATATTTCTGCAGACGATATAAAACTTCTCAATGATGCTGTTGATGCCAAGCTTAAGGAAATCAATATTGAATACAAGGCAAAGCGAGATTCATTGCGCATTGCAGTTCCAGTTCCTCATGTGATGATCAAGAATTCTTTTGAGACTTACAAGGAAAACTGCATCAAGAGTGGCAATGGTCGTGATGGACAGTTCAAGCTGAATCTTCTCATGCAGGATGAAAAGCGCAGGAGTCTTTTTGAACAGCTGATAAGGAAGTAAGTTGTTGGAAAGCCTAGTCAAGTTCTGCCGGCCACATGTTTTTTTCAATGCCGGCCATTGATGCCATCTGCGCATGGGCTTTCTTTCTCATCGCGTCGCAAATTTCATTTCTTGATTCCCCCTTTGTTTCAGCCGGGATGATAGGTTCTCCTATGTGAAGGGTTACAAAGGGGTGTTTTATTCCCAACATCCTGAATATCTTTCCTGGTTCTCTGTACGAAAATACCATCGGAATTACAGGAATGTCATAACGGTAAGCCATCTTGAAGGCACCTTTCTTGAATGATCTCAGCGGCTGGTAAAAATCCCATCTGCAGCTTTCGGGAAAGACGTGTAGCCATTTTTTCTTTGCGTGAAGTTCATCAAAAGCCATGTTGAATTTTCTCAATGCGGCAGGGGTCTCAGGAATCGGAATCCCTCCTGCACCGCGGATCATGAAACGTGAACTTGACTTTACCTGAAGCGCTCTGGCAGGAAACCAGAGTCTCCTGTATTTTACTGCCTGAAGGACTGCAAGAAAGTCCCAGGCGTAGACATGATTTGAAATTGTCATTGCACCATTTTTGAACAGATGCCTGTTTTTTTTCAGGTTTTCTTTGCCTTCGATTTTTAATCCGTATAGAATTTTCTGCAGTGGAAAAACAAGAGTGAATATTCCTGCATAGATTATGAAGCTGTTGAATTTTCCGTAAAGGGAAGTGTCCAGAAACTGGTAGTTGTTCTCAAAATCCGTGTCGAATTTTACAGGCGGATTAATAAGAGGTGTGTCTGAAGAGTCGGGGTATGCAATTCCTGTCTGCGGAACATATACCCCTTTCTTATTGATGTGCTCTGCCATTTTGTTTAGCAGCAGATCTTGATTTCGCATTCCTTGTAGATTGCAGCTGTCTTTGCAACAACATCTGCCGGGATTTCCTTGATGTTAGGATCACCTGCAAGGTTGTTGTCCTTGAGCCAGTCGCGTACAAACTGCTTGTCGTAGCTTGCCGGGCTTGATCCTACTGCATACTTTGAAAGATCCCAGAAACGGCTTGAATCCGGAGTAAGAACTTCATCAGCGAGAACAAGAGTTCCGTCTTCTGCAAGACCGAATTCAAACTTTGTATCTGCAATGATGATTCCGTTCTTGTATGCGTGG
>JAEDDW010000164.1 GCA_016293645.1 Treponema sp.
CCTTGGTGCTCACGGTTTTGACCTTTGCAATTTTGCTTGCAGAAAAACTTCTGAAGAGGAGATTCTATGAACACAATTCTTGAATTTAAAAATATTTCTTTCAGTTATGGAAAGACAAAAGTAATAGATGATTTTTCCCTTGCAGTTGAAGAAAAAAGTTTTACCACCTTGCTTGGACCGTCAGGCTGCGGTAAGACAACCTTGCTTCGCCTTGCTTCCGGATTTATCGAGCCTGATTCAGGAGACATTCTTGTAAACGGAAAATCTCAGAAGGGCATTGCACCAAACAAAAGGAACATCGCCTATGTTTTTCAGGATTACGCCTTGTTTCCTCACATGACTGTTGAAAAAAACATTCTCTACGGTTTGAAACTTCATTCAGATGAAAAAGAATTGATGTCCTGTAAACTTGAACAGAAGTTAAGGCTTCTTGGTCTGGTAGGTCTTGAAAAAAGATATCCTCATGAACTTTCCGGGGGCCAGCAGCAGCGTGTTGCCCTTGCTCGTTCCCTTGTTCTGGAACCGGAAATACTTCTTATGGATGAACCTTTGTCCAGCCTTGATGCAAAGCTTCGTTCCCAGCTTAGGGAAGAACTTAAGGAACTTCAGCAGAATGTTGGAATTACAACAATCTATGTTACCCACGATCAGGAAGAAGCCATGGGCTTGAGCGACAACATTGCCGTGATTGAGCATGGAAAACTTTTGCAGCAGGGTACAGGTCCTGAACTTTATTACAAGCCAGAAACAAAACAGGTTGCTGATTTTACAGGAAGTGCCAATTATTTTGGAAATATAATGGTAAGAAACGAATGGTTTACCCTGAAAGAAAATGGCGGAATGAAATTTTCAGGGACTGTAGTTTCAAAAACTTTCCTTGGAAAAACAACCAGAATTAAGGTAAAGTCTGATTCTTCTTCCAGCGGAATGTTCTGCGCAGAAATTGAAACCTCAAAGGCTCAAGAATTATCCGCCGGAAAAAATGTTGTGTTTTATGCAGAAAATGTTGTGACTTTTTGATTAATCTTTTCCGTAAAGGGTTTCCCTGTGAAAAGACCATCTCCAGTAGATTTCTACATATTCTCCTGAATGAAGTCTCCTCGACAATTTGTATGTAGTTGAATTTTCCAGTGAATAACTTGAGTTCCAGGTACAATTTCCAAAGTCTTCTTTTGTATGAATTGTGATGTCCACATTCTTGCTGTCTTTTGTTTTTTCACTGAAAGTAACCGTAAATTTATTACAGTCACTACCTTCCCAATAGGCATTGTCGGTGCAACTGATGGTATCTTCAATTAATCTGCATGAAGAGAGTCCCAGAATAAAGATTGCCATTAATGACATCAAAATGATTTTTCTTGTATTTTGTGTTTTCATGTAGGACAATTTATTATGTAATGAAAGTTTTGAGAATTACTTTTTCTGTCGAATTTTGACTATTTAAGGTGCTTTTTTTCCTTTTGTTGAAATATTAAGCGGTAAAAAAGGTAATATCCAAAAAATTAAAATTGAAGGGCTTTTGTGTTTATCTCTGTACATAAAGCGGAATGTGAGATGAATATTGTGATTAACTTGAAGTGAGGAAACTATGAGAAGAAAAGACAGGGAAGTAAAGGATTTTGATGAGATCATTTCGATTCTTGATAAATGCAAGGTTCTTCATCTTGCCATGATCAGCGAAGGAAAGCCTTATTCGGTTCCTGTTAACTTTGGTTATATCGTAAGGGAAGAAGACGGAACAAAAAAACTTTCAGTTTATATTCATGGAGCAGGTGAAGGAAAGAAAGTTGAAGCCCTCAAGGAAAATCCTGCAGTAAGCTTTAGCTGTGAATGTGGTGTTGAAGTTGATTCTTTAGGAGATAAGGCTGATGCATGTAAGTGGACCTGTTACTACGAAAGTGTAATCGGTTTTGGCAAAGTGAGATTCTTAGAAAAGTCTCCTGAAAAAACTGAAGGCCTTGATTCCCTTATGCTTCATAACGGATATAAAATTCCGGCTGGTGTAAAAAAAATTGCCTACGGAATGATGGAACTTGCAAAAACTATGGTTGCCTGTATTGATGTGGATGAAATTACTGGCAAGCGGCATATAAAAAAATAAATGGAATGATTTATGTTCTGGGATAAAATAGCGGGATTATATGATCTGTTTGAAAACATTTACAACAAAAGTGTTTTTCAGGAAACGGGAAAAACTGTTGCAAAGTACATCAGCAGTTCAGATGAAGTTTTGGAATGTGCCTGTGGTACTGGTGCAATAAGCATTTATATTGCAGAAGTTTGCAAGAAATTATTTGCATCGGATTTTTCTGAAGGCATGTTGAAGCAGGCAAAAAAGAAACTCCGTAATTTTAATAATGTGAAATTTGGCAAAGTTGATATTACGGCAATTGATGTGGCGGATAATTCTTATGATGTGGTTGTAGCAGGAAATGTAATTCATCTTTTGCCGGAACCACAGAAAGCCATGAAGGAACTTGAACGGGTTTGTAAAAACGGCGGAAAGTTGATAATTCCTACTTATATAAACGGGGATGCAGGAACAAACAAGCTGGCCGTGAAGTTTCTTGAAAAACTTGGTGCGAATTTTAAAAGGCAGTTTGATGCAAAGACCTATGAAAAGTTTTTTGCTGACATGGGTTATGAAAAGGTCAGCTATGAAATTGTCAGGGGCCGCATGTCCTGTGATGTTGCAGTAATCGAAGTGAAGAAGGTAATGAAAAAGAAATTACCACCAGTTTTAGAAACAGAGCGATTGATTCTGCGTCCCCTTACAATGGCAGACAAAAATGAGATTTTCAAGTGGACAGGAGATCCTCGTGTTGCAAAGTTCATGCTTTATCCGACTTACAAATCTCCTGACGATGCTGATTTCTGGCTTGAAAATATTTATAAAAATGACGGAGAACTGGACTACGGTTTTGTCTGGAAAGAGAC
>JAEDDW010000165.1 GCA_016293645.1 Treponema sp.
AGGTGATCAATGTGAGAGTGAACGTTTCCGTCTGAAACAAGACCCATAAGGTGGAATGTTGAATTTTTGTCCTGAACGTTCTTTACAAGTTTCTTCCAGGTAGCACCTTCGAACATTGTGCCAGAAGAAATAGATTCACCAACAAGCTTGGCACCCTGAGCAAAAACACGACCACAACCGATTGCATTGTGACCAACTTCAGAGTTACCCATATCATCATCAGAAGGAAGACCAACTGCAGTTCCGTGAGCCTTAAGCTGTGTATGTGGACAGTTGTTTGTGAACCAGTCCAGGTACTTCATTTTAGAAGCCTTTACAGCGTCTCCTTCTTCATACTTGCCATATCCAACGCCGTCCATGATAACAAGGACAACAGGACCACGACGACCCTTCCAGTTAGGGGTCTTTTCCAAAGCGTGCATTGTATCTGCCATATAAAATTGCTCCTACAATATAATTTGCCAATAATTTTCTACTAGAAATATAATGTTTTTCTCATTTATTTACAATAAATACTATTCTGCAAGCTGTTCTTTCAGTTTTTCCTGACTTCTGATATCTGCCTTTATTGAAGAAAGGGCAGCATAGGCTTTCTCATTTCTTGATTTGTCAGCAACGCCTTCCATGAGCTGTTCCGCCTTGTCATATTCCGCCTTTGCCTGATAGATGAGAGCCGCGTTATAACCGGCTTCCCATATGCTTTCCGTCTCATATATATCAAGGAAAATCCTCTGGGCTGAATCCAAAGATCCGTTTTTAGCAAGTTTAAGTGCTGTTTTCATGTCTGGATTTTTTTCTTTGTCCTTCAGCAACGTGTACGAAATATTTTCATAGTAAGGCTGGATTTTCTTTATGAATCCTCTTATGGATCCTGAAACCTGCCCTGTAGTCATGTCATATACAGATGGCAATGCGTATTCATGTTCACTCTCTGACGAAGTCTGGCTTATGTTGTCAGTGTGATGCTGTATGACGCGGCCTGTTTCTGAATCAATGATTTCATATACGAGAGTAAAATCTACATGTTTTGAATATGTATAATATCTTCTTTCGATGTCGCCCTTTTTGTTTCTCTGAATGTGGCTTTCTCTGTCGACTTTGCATTCGAAACCCTGTATGTGACCTGTTATGTAAATATCGCAAGGTGCTTTCTCATTGTCACGGAGTTTTTTTTCAACAACATGTGAGGAAATGAGGTCGAAATATGCTTCTTCGGCAATGGCGGAATTAAGCTGATCCGTAACGTAATCAGCAATTTTTTTTGTTTCTGATTTCTCTTTGTCAGGATCACTGCCTGTAAGAAGAATCGAGAGAATTGATACAAGTGCTCCGTCTCTTTTTGCTTCCTGAAAAGGCACCACCGCAATTGAACGGGCTCCTTCAAGATCCAGCTGTGCCGGTCTTTTTACACGGGTTGAAATTGTTGTGGAACAAGCGGAAAGCAAAAACGCTGGAATCAGAATGCTGAGAAATTTTCTTTTCATTAAATAACCTCTTGATAAATTATATAATATTTATGGAAAAAGATGCATGCTTCAGATAAAAATAAATCCTGCCCGGAATTGATGGACAGGATCATGGAACTGGACCACGCAGGCGTGGTCTCAAGAATTAATTTGTCCGCAGTCCGCGGACATTTTGCATTCGCAAAAGCATTAATTCTTGACAGTTCATATCACTATTTTATTGCCGCATGGAATTCTTGGAGACTCTTAACGCCTCCTTTTCCATCCTTGCTTGCTTCGATACCGAGGGCTGCGGCACGGGCAGCTGCGATTGTGGTAATGTAAGGAACCTTGTACTTGAGGGCTGCCTTTCGGATTGCTTCTTCGTCTGCAACTACGCCACGTCGAACCGATGGAGTGTTGATGCACAGGCATACTTCCTTGTTGAGGATTACATCCATTACATTTGGACGGCCTTCGGCAATTTTGTTTACCTTTTCGCAAGGAATGCCGTTTTCTGTAAAGTACTTTGCAGTTCCTTCTGTTGCAAGAAGTTCAAATCCAAGTGAAGAAAGCTTCTTTCCAACTTCGATGATCTGTTCCTTGAGTGCAACTTTGTCAGAAAGGGAAACGAGGATCTTCTTCTTTTCTCCAGCTTTTGGTGCTGAAGGTAGTTCCGCACCGGCACCTTCCTGGCTCTTGAAGTATGCGAGTGGGAAGCTGTCGGAAAGCCCAAGCACTTCACCTGTTGAACGCATTTCAGGTCCAAGGACAGGGTCAACGTTAGGGAACTTTGTGAAAGGGAATACTGCTTCCTTTACGCCGTGGTGTGGAATTACCTTGTCCTTAAGGTTAAGGTCCTTGATTGATTCTCCAAGCATGAGACGGGTTGCAAGTCGTGCCATCTGCGTGTCACAAACCTTTGATACGAGAGGAACTGTGCGGGATGCGCGAGGATTGGCTTCAATTACGAATACTTTTCCGTCTTCAATTGCGTACTGCATGTTCATCAAACCGCAGACGTGGAGGTTTTCTGCAATCTTAGTTGTATATTCCTTGATTGTTGCAAGATTTTCCTTGCTGATTCCAACAGGCGGAATGACACATGCAGAATCACCTGAGTGAATGCCTGCAAGCTCGATGTGTTCCATTACAGATGGGATGTAAACTTCCTTTCCGGCAGAAAGTGCGTCTGATTCGCATTCAAGGGCGTTGTGGAGGAAGCGGTCGATGAGGAGAGGACGGTCTGGTGTTACACCTACTGCCTTTTCAACGTATTCAGAAAGCATCTTTTCATCGTAGATAACTTCCATTCCGCGTCCACCAAGAACAAATGAAGGTCGGATCATGATAGGGTAGCCGATTTTGTCTGCGGCTGCCTTTGCTTCTTCAAAGTTTACTGCCATTGCGCTTTCCGGCATTGGAATTTCAAGCTTGTCCATCATCTTGCGGAAGAGGTCGCGGTCTTCTGCAATGTCGATGGAATCGAT
>JAEDDW010000166.1 GCA_016293645.1 Treponema sp.
TTTTATGGCAGTTGATGAAAAATTGCAGACAGTACGCCACAGCTGTGCCCACGTAATGGCAGAAGCTGTACTCAGGCTTTTCCCTGGAACAAAAATCGCTATCGGTCCTGCTATCGATAACGGATTCTACTATGACTTTGATTTTCCAACGGACACTAAATTCACCGAAGCTGACTTTCCTGCAGTAGAAAAGGAAATGCGCAAGATTCTTGCAGGCAACCACGAATTCGTACGCAAGGAAGTTAGCAAGTCAGAAGCACTTGAACTTTTCAAGGATCAGCCATACAAGGTAGAACTCATCAATGATCTTCCTGACGGTGAGACAATTTCAACTTACGAACAGGACGGCTACCTTGACCTTTGCCGTGGCCCGCACGTTGAAAGCACAAAGGAAATCAACCAGCAGGCTTTCAAGCTCATGTCTGTTGCAGGTGCATACTGGCGCGGAGACAACACAAAGGCAATGCTTACTCGCGTTTACGCAGTTTGTTTCTACAAGCCAAACGACCTCAAGGACTACCTTACAATGCTTGAGGAAGCAGAAAAGCGCGACCACAGAAAACTTGGTACAGCCCTCGATCTCTTCCACCTTGAACCGGAAGATCCAGGTCAGGTATTCTGGCATCCAAACGGATGGTCAATGTATGTAACTTTGCAGGACTACATGCGCGAAAAGATCGTAAAGGACGGCTACCTGGAAGTAAATACTCCTGCAGTCATGCCAAAGGTTCTCTGGGAAAAATCAGGCCACTGGTCACATTACCAGAAGAACATGTTTACAACTGAATCAGAAAAGAAGCAGTTTGCAATCAAGCCTATGAACTGTCCGGGCCACCTGGAAATCTTCAACAGCCGTTCTCGTTCATACAAAGACCTTCCAATGCGCATCGCTGAATTCGGTCACTGCGTAAGAAATGAACCAAGCGGAACACTCCACGGTATCATGCGCGTGCGTGGTTTCGTTCAGGATGATGCACATATCATCTGTACGGAAGAACAGATTGAAGGCGAAGTTACAAAGTTCTGCAAGCTTTTGCTTGACGTTTACAAGGACTTTGGATTCGACAAGAACCTTCTCGTTAAACTTTCTACAATGCCTGAAGATCACGTTGGTACAATCGAAACATGGCAGCAGGCAGAAGCAAAACTTGCAGCCGCATGTAAGGCAAGCGGAATGGATTACGAAATCCAGCCTGGCGAAGGTGCCTTCTACGGTCCAAAGCTTGAATTCACTTTGATTGATGCCCTCGGCCGTCAGTGGCAGTGCGGTACAATCCAGCTTGACTATCAGCTTCCATCTGCAGAAAGATTGAACGCACAGTACATCGGTGCCGACAACCAGAAGCATCATCCGGTAATGCTCCACCGTGCAGTTCTTGGTTCCCTTGAACGCTTCATGGGTATCCTCATTGAAAACTATGCAGGTGTATTCCCAACATGGCTCTGTTTTGAACAGGTTGCTGTTGTTCCGGTTGCTCCTGATTTCAACGACTATGCACAGAAGGTCTATGAAGAACTTAAGGCAGCCGGAATCAAGGTAAACGCATATCTTGAAGACGAGAACATGAAGAACAAAATCAAGGATATTTCTACTGCACACCGCACACCATACATCCTTGTTGTTGGCGAAAAAGAAAAGTCTGAAAACACAGTTACATGCCGCTTCCGCTTCAGCTCAAAGATTCCACAGAGAACATTTGCTCTTGGGGAGTTTAAGGAATATGTATTGGACAAAATCAATACACACTTCAACGGCATCTAATTGCATTATTGATTAGCTAAAATAAAAAGGGGCTGTCCCAAAAGTAATTTCAGGGTGGTTGAGCTTAGTCGAAACCACCACATATAGTGGTATCGGGCATTTCGACATTGCTCAATGACCCTGGCATGAATACTTATTGGACAGCCCCTTTTTAAATTTACGCTATAACTTTCAGTCGGTGATTACATGGCCCGTTTCATCAATTCTTTCCCAGTCAGGAGAACTGAGAGGCCTTACTTTGATGTGGTTAAGCAATGCTTCTTCGTATGCTTCATATGTACAAATAATTTTCTTATCGTTACTAATTGCCGCATCAAAGAAGTCTGAATCAAAAGTGATATTTAAGTCGGCAGTTGTTTCTGTTTCAGATCCCAGAATGAAGTAGCTGGCTGCAAATATTTCAACTTTACTGTCTGCTGCTCTGAATCTTCCAGTTAAGAAGACAGGAACTTCATCGACAGAATTAATGTATATGTCACGGCTGTAGTAATCAGTGCCGCAGATGTTTTCTTTACCGTCTTCAGAGCCAAAAACAATGTCTGATAATTGCATATACCCATCTTTATGTTCTGATACATTTATGTATATTGCACCACCATCTTTATTTGCACTGCAGTTATTGAAGATTACAGGATTTTCTAAAGTTTCTCCGGTAACATACAACTGACCACCAACTGCATTGATTGCACCGCCATTAGATTTTGTTGCCTTGCAGTTTGTGAAAGTAACACCTCCGTTTATGCTGCATACACCTTGAGCTACATAAACGGCACCGCCTGCATATTGATTAGTGCAAATGAAGTTTTCGAATTCTACATTTCCAGCAACTATCAATTCTGCATCACTATTGTTTACATTGAATATTGAAGTAGACCTTTCGCCAGTGAATGTGATTTTTGCATCGTCTGATCCATAGATTACAAGTTTTCCATTGCCTAAGGATATAAGATCAGTCCCTGAATCAGAATCCGAGATATTAATTGTTGTGTCACCTGAGGCTTTGAGAAGGACTTTGCGGCCCTTGTTAAGGCTGATATCAGTTGATGCATCAATTCTTCCGGAAACTGAGAATACTGCTATTCCTGTATCTGCGAGGGCATTGATTTTTTCTACAAGGTCATTCCAATCTGTGCAGGAATAAGTTTCTGCGCCGTTAAAATCAGATAAATAA
>JAEDDW010000048.1 GCA_016293645.1 Treponema sp.
GATGTCCGCACTGTCAAGGAAGGGGATACATGTCCTCACTGCGGCGGAAAATTCCATACATCAAAAGGTAATGAACTTGGACACATCTTCAAGCTTGGAAAGAAATACACTGAAAGCATGGGTGTTACATACCTTGACAAGAACGGAAAGGCAGCTGTTCCAACAATGGGATGCTACGGAATCGGTGTCGACCGCGTTCTTGCTTCAATAATTGAATGCTTCCACGACGACAACGGAATCATGTGGCCGATGTCGGTTGCTCCATACACAGTTGCCATCGTACCTATCAAGTACAAGGATGCAATGAAGGATGCAGCAGACAAGCTTTATGCTGACCTTAAGGCAGCCGGTGTTGAAGTTGTTCTTGATGACCGTGACGAACGTCCTGGTGTCAAGTTTGCAGATGCCGACCTTATCGGATATCCTGTCCGCGTTACAATTGGTGACAAGAATCTTCCAAATGTTGAAGTCAAGATGCGCAATGCAGCTGAGCCGACAATGATTCCGCTTGAAGAAGCAGGTGCAAAGATTGCTGAAATCGTCAAGGCAGAACTTGATAAGCTAAACAATTAATAATTCATAATTATGAATTACCAGAAGGGGAATGCAAATGAGGAATTTGAAAAACTATAAAAAAATATTGGTGACAATGTTGATGGTTGCTTCTTTGCAATCCCTCTGGTCCCTCCCTGGAATAAAGCAGTACATTCCTGATGTTTCCGGTGAGTATGTTTTCTATAGAGATTCAAGTTTCAAGACGGAAACACTTGTCGGGTTCCTTTACTACAACGACAGCACTTATGCGGCCCGTCTTTATTCCCCAGCCAATGCAAAGGCAAAATCCCTTGAAAAAGATATCGTCATCTATGTGAGTGTTGATCCAGACTCCGATCATCTTGAGCTTACGGGTGAAAAAATTACCGGAACTGTCGAAGGAAATTCTGATCTTGTAAACTATCTTCATGACCTTCTTTATGAATTCACTTCACGCAGAAAGAATGTTGAACTTGGGTCCGGTGAACTTAATGTTGTGAAAGATGATTTCCTTCAGTTCGGCGGAACTGTCTACATCGCCTACAATCCGCTGGTTCCGGTTTTCAATATCGAAGAGATCTGCGGAGTCGACAAAAAGCCTGTCTTCAAGATTGAAACTGCCGGTCTTCTTGCAAATTCCGGTGATTCAAGTTTCACTGATTTCAAAGGAACTTCCATTCTTCCAAAAGATAAGAAACGTACTTTCAAAAGGAATAAGAAAGCAGAGGAGATTGAGATCATTGGCGGAACCCAGCACCTGACTTTGGACAGTCAGTGGAAGCAGTCCATGGAAAATCTGTGGCTTCTGGGAGATTTTGCCTTGATTTCAATGAACGAAATGTCAATGCCTGATGAAATGAAGAATTCTCCGATGGCATTTGATATTTTGCTTAGAAGATTTTCCCTTGGAACCACACAGTCATATTCCCTTTGGTCACAAAGAAGGATTACAAGAAATGAGAATTCCATTGTCGTGATGAATACATTCCTTCAGTCTGACAGCAATGATCTTACGAGGGATTTCAAGATCATAACGAAAAAGCAGGATGGAAATTTTGCACTGGTTACATTCACTGTTTTTGACGGTGTCTATCAAAAGAACCATGCGTATTTCGATTCAATTCTGAAGAGCTACAAGGTGGAATAAAAGAAAGGTGTTGTCCCAGTAATGCTGGGGCCATTGAGTTTGTCTAAATGATCGCTGACACTTCATACGCTGGTTTTGACAGACTCAACCATCCTATAACATTTTGGACATATCCTTCGTTTAGAATGAATTCCTTCCTAGTGGAGTACCTATCCAGACACCTTCCTGTCCAAGGTATTCTTTCTTTTCTCCATCTACAAGGAACTGAACGCTTTCAACCGTAGGGAAGGCTGTTGCTGTGTAGACTATCTGCTGTAACTGTCCACGCAGTCCTTCAATTCCATACTGGTTGAATTCGAATTCACCGCTGAAATTAAGTGTCGCCGTTCCGTTTTTAACGGATGCACCTATTAGTCTTGTTCCGTTTGAAATCAAGGTCCTGCACCCGGTTTTCTCTTCTGATGCGGAAGGTCCAGAAATGATTGCTCTGATGGAATCAACCAAAGGACTGTCGGATTTCTTCATTTCGCGGACAACTTCTTTTCTGGCTACAGTTCCGTTGCTGTTGATTGTCATGAAGAAGAGCTTGATTTTCATGGTCTGTTTTGTTTCAGCTGTGGAGACGGAGACTTCCTTTTTTACTATGGTTTCCTTTTTCTCTTTTTTTTCAACAGGTTTTGGTTCTTCTGTCTTTGAAATTTCTTTCGGCTGTTCGCTTGGTTTCTTTTCTTCTACCACAGTTTCCTGCTTTTTCTTTGCTGTCTCATTCTGTGCAGTAACTGGAGATGCTTTTTTTGAAGGTTTTGAAACGGTAGAGTTCAGGTCGATTTCAATAGGGCCGATAGGCTCTACTTCATTTTTTGTTTCTGCCTGGGATTCCTGTGATTCCGCCTTTTCTACGAATTCTGGAGTTTTCAATCCTGTCTTGTTGAAGAATCCTGTAGATTTCAGATTGTTTGCGATTTTATTCTGATTGATTATAAAAAGAATGAGGATGAAAAGGGCAGCCGCTACCCAAAGTGCAAACCCGATTCCTGATTTCTTTTTGCTGTTTCTCTTTCCTTTGTTTTCAGTTTTTTCTTTCTTTGCGAACATAGGTTCAGTATAGATTGAATTTGCATAAAAATCAAATTGAAGAAACTGAACCTGTCGATTGCGTTCTGCAGTCTAAAGCCTTATGGTCAAGGCTGCCGATACAGGGGACAAGGAAAGCTGTACTTTGTCAGTGCTTGCTTTTGCCGCAAATGTATGGAGCCATGGTACAGAAAGCCCGATGACAGTTCCTATGGCGGCTCCTGAAAGAACATCGGTTACAAAGTGATTCCCACTTGCGACTCGTAGAAATGCTGTCGTTGCTGCAAGGGCATAGGAACCAGCGATGACAGGTATTCTATAGTTTGATTCCGGAAAATATCTGTAGAATGTGTAGCTTGCAAAAGAAGCTGTGGCAAAGGCATCAAGTGTATGGCCGCTTGGAAAAGAAAACTCAAAATCGTGGTTTGATAATTTGTCTTCCGGAAAACCATCGAAGTACATGTATGGACGTTTCCTCTGGAAAGCAACTTTGAGAAAGTTCTTTACCGAATTCCCGATTCCCACAGTTTCTGCAAACATTACGGCTACCATTAATCCTTCATGGAAATCAAAGTTTCCAAGAGAATATTCTGCAAGATACAATACCGGCGTGATCAGATAGCATCCTGCCACTGTGACAGTACCTGCGTTATGGATTGTTCTGTTGTATTTTCTTGCAAATTTTCTGTCCAGGTCATTTATGGAATTCCAGTCATAGGTTCTTTCATCGTAGTCAGGAAGATCGAGTATATATGGAAGTGCAAGTGCTGTAGCTGTAGTTGCGACACATGCTCCAACAAGAATTCCGTCTCCCTTTGCCGTTACCTTGAATGGAGAATTTTCTGTGAAAGTAATGCATCTTTCATTTTCCGGCAATGCAAAAATGCTGGACGTTATGAGCGCAAAGAAAAAGGTAAGGAAATTTTTTTTCATGATGCCTTCCAGAAATTATTTTTTCAATTCGTACATTATTACCGATGCTGCCTGGGCAACATTCAGGCTGTCTACCTTTGGCCCTTCAGCGTCAGATCCCATTCCCGCAAACGGAATGATTATAAGTTCATCACAGTTGCGTTTTACTTCCTTGCTGATTCCCTTTTCTTCATTTCCAAGAACAATAAGCGCACCTTTGCCTTTGCATGCATCTCTCATCTCGGAAACTTTTTTGGTTGCGTCAAGAGAGGTTCCAAACCTCATCATCTTTCCGGCCATGTCCTTAAGAAGAAATTCAATGGATTTGACAGAATAAATATGGACGAATTCCATTCCGCCTTCAGCAACACGGTAGCTGCTTGTAGTGATTGAAGACTGGGCTTCGTCCAGCGGAATCACGATGTTCTTTATTCCAAAGAAAGCTGCGCTTCTGACGATAGCACCAAGATTGTTTGCGTTTCCGACACGGTCAAGTATGATGGAATCCTGTTTTTCTTCTACCCACATCGCGGTGATTGCTGTGTTGAGCGGAAGGATTTCAGGTGTCTCGATCATGGCGACTACACCCTGGTGGTGGACACTGCCACAAAGTTTTTCCAGTTCAGCAGGATCCTGGACCTTGTTGTAGGGTTTTTTAGCGGCTGCCATTTTCTTACAGAGACCGCCAAACAACGGAGCTCTTTCTTCTGTGAAATAGAGACGCTGGATTTTATGTGCATTGATTTTTTCAAGAGTCTTTACTGCGGCGAATCCGCATACTGCCATTTCATTTCTTAGTGTGTTTTTCATGTCCTACATTCTAGAATAAATGAAAGAATTTATAAAGGACACGATGGAAAATGAATGTAAAATTCATATCTTGTTGTTTCTTGCATCACCTGGAGAGATTTTGTAGTGCTTTCTGAAACAGTTGCAGAAGTATGCATCACTTGTGAAACCGCAGCGTTCAGCGATTTCTTTTATGGAAAGTCCGGTATAGACAAGCAGGTTGCGGGCTTCCTCAAGACGCAGGATGTTGATGTAGTCCCAGAGTCCAAGTCCCATTTCAAGACGGAACACCTTTGTCAGATAATCTTCATCAGTGCCTGTTTTCTGGGAAATTTCTTTTCTTGAAAATTTTTTCCCCATGTTTATGTCGATATAGCAGACTGCTTTTTTTACTATCGCTCCGGTTTTTGCAGGCAGCATGGATTTTGATTTAGCCATTATCTCCTTGAGGTGCTTTATGAAATCATCATGTATACTGATGATGGAATTGCATATGAGGATGTTTGGAAATGGAATGACGGCTTTTATTTCTTCTTCTGTAAATTTTTCAGTTGTTATCAGTATTGGTATGAATGCAAATCTTTCGGTTTTGCGGATCTGCATTATGTCATCACGGGAAAGCATTTCAGCTACGATAAGATCAGGGAGAAATCTCATGGAAAGGCTTTCGAGAAAGCTTATCGATGAGATTACTTCCGTTTCATTTTCCTTTGCAAGAACTTTCAGCAGCGGATTTTGAGAGCCTATGAAAATTATTTTTTTAGGTTTCCATAAAGCCATTTACAGAAACTCCACGCATCCGAACTTTGAATCATTGTAGGATAGAAAATCTTCTATATATTTCTTTGCCTCTGGACAGATGGATGAAATTCTTTTTGCGTTGCCGCCTGTTTTTTCTGTCTGGACAAGAGGATCGACATAACGCTGTTTTACCTTCAGACTCAGGCTGTAGGTTCCGTCGAGAGGTATGTCGCTTCTGATTATTTTTTTCATTCCACGGAATGTACGGAACAGTTTTGCGAATTCCGTTTCTCTATTCTGTTCTGCATATTTCTCAAAGCGCCAGATCAGTTCCGCCTCTGAGAATGTGTAGAAATCTTTTTCGACAGCGATTCCTTCTTTTTCTGCCGCTGAAAGAACATCAGCCATCAGCTGCATGGCAATTTTGTCTTCGTTGTGCTGGAGGATGAGGCTTATGTCGATGAATTTTTTCGTGTACTGCAGGCAATGTTCAATGCTGTCAAATCCGAGTTCCGGTAATTTTTTTTCGTTTTCAAGAACCTTTATGTGCCTGTAGTTTTCTACTGTATCTTCAATGGACCATACACGATCCAATGCAGCTCCGCTGGGATACATATACTCAAGGCGGTCTGCACTTAATCCTGGCATTTCATTGTCGCAAATAGGATAGATATGATAATCATTGACTTCTGCTGTGTTTATTCCGTCAGAGGAGAGTAAAGACTGCAGTTCTTTATTTTCATCAATCATTTTTGCATTTATGTCTTCTGTTGAACTCTGTGTAAGTGCATCTCCATTCTTAAAATCACTTACATGACTGAATGCCGGAGTTGAGACGTCGTGGAGAAGAGAAGCAATAGTCTGTTTCCTGTCGTGAGTGAAATTCCATGTAATCAATGCAGTACCTATCGAATGGTCAAGGCGTGAATATTTGAAATGATTGTGAAACAAGGGAGTCCAGTCTGTTCCGCATAAAAGACCTATGCCATCAAGACGCTGCATGATTGGAAGAGAAATGTATTTTTCAAGAAAATCCGGTCTGTCTTTGCAAAGGGTTCTATGATATTCCGTCTTGAAATTATCCATGATAAAAATATATCATAACCGTGGTTTTTTTTGTAGGTAATTCAAATTTTGAGATGAGAGGTTTTTATGGAATTCAAGCAATATCATGGGGAAAATAAGATTTTTTATTCTGATGAGCAGGTTTATTTCAGTCAGGCAAATTTATACGGATATTTCAGTCTTCATGAGCTTTTGAGAATGACATCGGATATTGCAGTCGAGGATTACAATCAGCAGGGGATGTCACGTGAATTTTTAAAAGAAAAAGGATATGGAATTCTTGTTTCACGTCTTTCATTCAGGTTCCATAAGATACCGGTGGAAAATCAGAAAGTTCATTTTATTACATGGGAAGAAAAGCCGGAACCTCTGCAGTTGACTCGCTGCTATAAAATTCTTGATGAGGATGGAAATCCTTTAATAAGCGGAAAATCATACTGGCTTGTTGTAGATCTTAAGGCACGTCGTTTGATGCCTACCGCGAAATTTACCCTTAGACCGACCCCTGATATGATGACTGAGATGGACTGTCTTCCTCCGGCAAAAATTGTTCCGTCTGAGAATATGGAATTATGGGACTCGAGAACAATTAAGTTTTCTGATCTGGATTCAAACGGGCATACAACAAATTCAAGGTATGCCGCCTTCATCGAGGATGCTCTTCCTGAAGAATACAGAAACAAAGTTCCTGTTGATTTTAAGGTTAATTTTTCAAAGGAAGCTATGCTTGGAAGTCACCTTGATATTTTTGGAGCTATTGAGGATGACGGTAATAAAATAAAGATTATCGGCAAAACATCTGAAGGCTGTTCCTTTGAGGCTGAACTCTATTTCTAAATAATTTATATGAATGAGATGAACTGTTCTGTAGCTGGGAACAGTTGTCTTTTTATGAGTGACTCACAAAAAACTACTGCAAAACTCACAATACAAACCTTTGTTTTATCTGTATATTTCACTCAGTTAATTTCAGTTGTATCTGAAAAAAAACAAATGAGTTCTTATTATGAAAAAAATTATTTCTGCAATTGTATTTTCTTTTGTGGTGTGTTGCGGATCATTGATTTTAAGATCAATAAATGGAATCTTGGTATTGGTTTCGGGTATGCGTATTTAGCTGGTTCAACTTCTTTTGTGCTTCGTGGCGTTTATCACGGAAACAGCTGGGATTGGGACCCTATGAAGGCTGGCTGGACAATAGGTACTGACTGGCATATGTATTCACAGGATGGCAGTATTTCAGCTATTCTGGCTATGCTTCCACGTTTTGTCCTTGGTGTTAACTGTCAGCTGAAATAGAAATAATCTAGTCGAAGAGAGGTGGCTCATGTCAAAATAATAAGTCCATTTGGCATGAGCTTTTTATAACAAATGTTGATGTTCATTTCCATTAAAGCAATATGTTTTCTTGCGTGCTGCAATCATGCATTTCTGTTCAACTTTTACCCGTGATACTCAGATAGAGTGTTCTCTTGTCATTACTGAAGACTGCGATTTTAGTGTGTATAGTTCAGAGAGTCAGCTGAATATATTCAGACTTATTCAGGAAGCCTTGAATAATGCAGCCAAACATTCGAAGGCAGAAGAGATTACTGTTGTCATTAGAAAAGATTCTTCTAGCGGTACCGATAGGTTGCGTATATTTATTACGGATGATGGTATTGGATTTAATTTTGAATCAGCTTCCTTTCTTGATTCTCATTTTGGATTAAAGGGAATGAAGGAACGAACTAAATTCTTAAACGGAACACTTGAAATAAATACGGCTCCAGGTGAAAGCACTGAAGTAAAAATAATGATACCGTACAAGGATAATTGAAATGACGAAGTTGATTTTAATTGATTGTCAAAAAAAAACCAGGATGACTTCGATAACTCTCAGTCATCCTGTTTTTGTAATTACCATACCTTTTTTAGAGGCTTACATTGATTGCCTTGATTCCACCGTTGCGGGCAAAGAGGATCTTTGTTGTGTCGCATGGAAGTGCATTGCCTTCGTATTCGGCAGTTTTTCCGTCTGCAAATTCAACTGTGATTTTCTTTGTTCCGTTCTTTGTGTAGTTGACCTTAGTTCCGCACCAAGTGAAGCTGAGCTTTCCGTCCTTGTATTCTTCTTCCTTAAGGATTATAGGGTTGAACATAGCCTTGCCTTCGCTGATGCATGCACCGAGTTCACCAAAGCGTGTAAGAATTTCTTCTTTTACCTGGCCTGTCATACCTGGCTGTTTTGCACCCTTGTGGTATGGTGTGTGGCTGTAAGGATCTGATGGGAATGCACCGTAAAGTTCAGGTGTCTTCTTGAAACTGAGTCCTGCCTGGATGTTGTAGTATTCGTCCTTAAGCTTGTCTGCGCATGGATTTCCATTTCTGTATGCATCAAGGGCGATTTCCTGGGCTGCAAGAAGAAGCTTTGATACCATGTGCCAGTAGATTGAACCAAGACCTTCATAAGCATAGAAAGTTCCCGAGCGTCCTGTAAAGTTCTGGTGAACGAAAGTCTTTTCATAGATTTCGTTAAGTGCAGAGATTTCCTTTGTGGAAAGTTTGCGTGCCAGAGGAAGGGCTGCGATGTGATCCTGCATTACACTTGCATTTCTGAATTCAGCATTGAAGTGGTAGACATTGTTTTCATCCTTTTCGATGAATGCATTTCCTGTCTTTGCGATTACAGATTCAAGTTCCTTTGCATCCTCTGCGCTTACATTGTTTTTCTCAAGGAATGTCTTGAGTGTCTTGTTAGGGTAGAGCATGTAAGAATTCTGGCGTTCTTCATAAAGCTTGCTTGTCTTCATTTTCTGAAGGAGTTCAAGGGACTCTTCTGTGCTGAGCATTCCGCTTGAAAGGATTGATACCTGACCTTCCAGCATTTCCTGAAGGTATTTGACTGTCATTGTCTTTTCACCGATTACAACCGTGTTGTATGTATGGTAAAGACCATCTTCCCTTTTGTTTGCGCGGAGTGTAAGTTCAACAGCATTTCTGATTGCAGAAAGACATGTGATGATGTCCTGACGTGAAATTTCTGTTGTCTTTGAGCCGTAACCGTTCTTGTAAAGATCGTTTCTTTCTTTTTCAAAAACAGCTTCTTCAGCATCAGTAAAGCTTCTGCGTGCAGTGTCATCGGCCATGGTCTTTTCAAAGTCTGTAGTCTGATAAAGAGCACAGATCTTGGAGAAAGCAGTTGCAACCGTCTGAGGCAGACTGTACTTTTCAATCGGACTTGCCGAATAGATTTCGATCATGAACTTGAGCATGCGGTTGAGGTAACCGAGTGTCACTACAGAAAGACCGTAGCCTGCAAGTGCGTTGTTTGCATCGTTCCATTCAGGACGCTGTGTGTTCATCCAGATTCCGCCACCTGGAATAAGGTTTGCTGCCTTCTGGATGATGATCTGAAAAAGTTTTGTCGTGATGTTCACAAGCTGAGGCTGTCCCTTCTTGTCTGTGTACATCTTGCGGTCAGTGCCGAATTCCTTGCTGTCCTTTATGAGCTTGTCGCTGAGTTCCTTGTCGAATGCAAGTGAGTTTCTTGGATCTGCAAGGACTTCCTTGTAGCTCTTGATTCTATATGGAACGTTTGCGCTGCAGTAAAGTTCTTCGTTAAGGCTGCTGAGAAGTTCTTCGCGGTTGATTGCATTCCACTGTTCAAGAAGCTTCTGAAGGTAGATGACCTGGTGATCGCCCCAGTAACCGTACTGTGCCCATGGATTGTCTGGTTCTGGGCATTCCCAGTCGATGCCCTGGCGGTTGATTCTGTATGGATTGAATCCGTCGATGGTCATTGCGTTGAGGAATTTTGCGCAGATGTTCTTGATGTATGCAGGATATGACATTGTGAGTGCTTCCCAGTTCTGGAAGATGTCACGCCAGTTTCCTTCGTAGTTTAGGATAGGATTTCCTTCCTTGTCGTTGAGCATGATGTTGAATTTATTCCATGGACGGCTTGGGTCACCGTGGCGGCGACTGAAAATTACAGGCATGTATTCCATGAAGAGGCGCTTGAGCTGTGGATCGGAACTCTTGTTTACAACTTCTTCAAGTTCATCCTTTGAAAGTGAAGTCTTTCCCTTGAATGCGCTGAGAAGCTTTTCAAGTTCTTCACCCTTTTCCTTGTTGCGTGTCTTGACGAAATCAAAGAGGTCTGGTGCGTTGATCTTTCCGTTGTCGGCAAAGAATCCACCGCGCATGATGTTGAACATGACATTTGCCCTGTGGTGTGCGCATGTCATTTCTTCTGCCGTATCCTGGATTCCGTCTGCCTCTGAAAGGTATGTTGTCATGAGATTTTCGGTTGCGTCCATGTCAGCCTTAAGAGCGCTTACTGCAGCAGCCTTGTCTTTGAGCATATTCTTGAGAACTGCGACCTTTGAGGCTGTAAGGAATGTATCGAATACCTGGCACCATTCAGCGTTGTTCTTGAGGAAAAGCTTCTGTGCAATATATGAAGCACCTCGTTCACCCTTTGTTGCGCTTACGCTTTCAATCTTGTCTGTATCTCCGTCTGCTTCATAGAAGAGGGCAGGTGTATTTTCCTGAAGAAGAATTTTTCCGTTGCATGTAAACCAGCTTGTGTTTGCAAGGAGGCCTTCGCTTGGTTCAGCTCTGTCTGTAAGAACAGAAGACATGATATAGAAGGAAAGTCCGCTTTCTGCATCAAGGTCAGTTTCCTTGTATGCGTCAATGAGGATGCTGTTGTCGTTCTGGGCAGCGCTTGTGATTGTTGCAGGCAGGATGTTGCGGCAGCCGTCTACAATTGAAATTTCCATTTCCTTTCCAGAAAGGTTTTCAATATGGGATAATTTTACAAGACCGTACTTTGCGCTGCTTGTCCATCCGTAGCGGAAAGAAAGCCCAAGATCTTTGTTGATTTCTTCGAACCAGATTTTTGTTCCGTTGAGATTCTTGTATATGTTGCGTTCGATTGATGTGCAGTTTTTTGTCTTGTAGTTTACGCCTGAGAGGAGTGATTCAAATGGCTGCCAGATTTTTACACCGTCGGCAGTTTTTACGGCAACTGCAGTCCAGCTTCCGGTTACATTCTTCATGTCAGAAATTTTATCTGCCGTGTAGTATGGAAAAATTGCATGGTTGCTGTTGATTCTTCCAGCACTGATTCCGCCGTGGGACCAGCAGAAATTCCATATGTCGGAAGAGCTGGTGATTGTCATGAAAAAATCTTCCATGCAGTCGTAATTCTTGATGCAGTAAAATTTTTCACCGTCAAGTTCAACAAAAGTTCCTTTAACTTCTTTGGCCATATTTTGCCCCTTAAAAAATAAAATTGCCTGCAAAAAGAAATTTCCAGCGACCGGCAGAATCGGGTTCTTCCCCCAAGACCGCCTCAATTTTACCGCTGGAATTCTTGGTGCAACTACTACAAGTCCTTTGTTTTAGAATAAGCGAGAAGATTTAATATGTCAAGCAACCGGTTGCCAAGCCTAAGCATAAAACAAAAATATTTATATAAATCGAAAAAATCAACTGTTTGAATATTCGGAATCGTGTGTATAACAGATTGTTTAAGGGGTCTGTCCCCATGTTCAAGAAAAACGCAAGTTTTTCTTGTGGCGAAAGTTACAAAAGTTGCCGGCTTCTATTAGTTCAAACGCTTTCGCCCGGGGTCTGTCCCCTCGTGCACATCTGGTTCCGCCTGGCTAAATAAGTTCGCATCTAAAAAAATGCCCTTAACTATATTGGATATTCATACTATAATATCGTAGGAATTAAGAATCATCTTGTTTTGTAATCCATATTTAACAAATGTAGAGGAGAATTTATGAAGTCCAAACTCCAAAAACTTTTGGTCTGTATTTTTACGGCAGCCATGTTAATGTCATGCAGGCAGGTTGAAGAAATTTCTTCTGGAGAAATTGCCATTTCCTTGCCTAAGGTTTCTTCCACAAGAGGCAGTGGAGAAATGAATTTTACCATCACTGTGTTGGGATCGGATCACTACGATGTAAAAACTGGAAAATCCGGTGATACCATTCTTTTTTCATCGGTGCCTTTTGGGGTATGCATAGTTTCCGGTGTGTGCTGGATTGATTCCGTTGAAAATATTTACGCTACTGCCCAAACCGAATGCAATGTTTCTGGGCCTGCCAATTCCTGCACCCTTCTGTTTAAGGCGGTTGATTTTGTCCTCAAGGAATTCAATGCTGAATTTACAGGCGATAAAGTTATGGCAGGCCAAGTTCCTGAAGTCAAAGTGACCGAAAAGTACAGCAACGGTCTTGAATTTGAATACGGCTTTGACCCAGACAGATATACACTTGTTCCGGAAAATCCAATTGACGATGGAATTTCTGTAGGCAACATTAAATGGATTCTTTCTCTGAACAGTGATCCTGAAAAAAGCTGCGCGCTTGTAGTTCCAACCTATATGTACGGCTTTACGTCTGAAAATTCGCAGCTTGACTGGGAAATCATCGCGGAAAGTGAAACTAGAAGAATTTCAGCGACCCCGAAATACCTTGGGTCTGTTGCAATGCCAAAGGTTTACATAGATGGAAATCCTGAAAAATTCTATGATTTTGGAAACTTGGATTCGTTTTCTGTAAACTGGAACCCCCCGGACGGAGTGTTGCTGTCCGGAGAAGAAAAACTTGTGCGTTTTATTGAATTTTCATCTTCATTTGAAAAAGGAACGCTTTCCGCAGAAGTTGTCTACGAAAATGTTCCTGAAGAACTTATGGCATTCATTATGGATTCCAAAGGCAATAAGGTTTCTGCCTGCAAGATCCAAGGAGCAAGGGAAGTTGTAAATCTTGACATATTAAAGTCCATCAGTGCAGTGCAGGATACTTCCGAAAAAAACATGATTGGTGGAACTCCACAAGTAAAAGTCAAGTATATTTTTTCTGACGGCGTCGAACGTATTGTTGACTTTGACCCTTCCGTTCATAAGGTTGAAATGGAATCTACTCCGGAAAGCGGACTGTATGCCATTGGAGAAGTTCCGTGGGTTCTTTCCCTTGTTGACAATCCGGCGGTAAATGCTCCGTTTATGGTACCGACCTACATGTATGATTTCTCGGATACAACCGAAGACCGCCTTGAATGGGAATTGTCAAGGCAGGGGAATGAGTCCTCCGGTTACTACGACTATATCAAGGTTAGTCCGGTATACAGGTATCTTGAAGGCGGTGCTCTTCCGCATGTAATTCTTTTTGGAACTGACCATGCCTTTGACTTTGGT
>JAEDDW010000167.1 GCA_016293645.1 Treponema sp.
AGGATTAGATACCCTGGTAGTCCACGCCGTAAACGATGAATACTAGGTGTGGGGGTTGTCATGACCTCCGTGCCGCCGCTAACGCATTAAGTATTCCGCCTGGGGAGTACGGTCGCAAGATTAAAACTCAAAGGAATTGACGGGGGCCCGCACAAGCAGCGGAGCATGTGGTTTAATTCGAAGCAACGCGAAGAACCTTACCTAGACTTGACATCTCCTGCATTACTCTTAATCGAGGAAGTCCCTTCGGGGACAGGAAGACAGGTGGTGCATGGTTGTCGTCAGCTCGTGTCGTGAGATGTTGGGTTAAGTCCCGCAACGAGCGCAACCCTTACCATTAGTTGCTACGCAAGAGCACTCTAATGGGACTGCCGTTGACAAAACGGAGGAAGGTGGGGATGACGTCAAATCATCATGCCCCTTATGACCTGGGCTACACACGTGCTACAATGGTTGGTACAAAGAGAAGCGAAGCGGTGACGTGGAGCAAACCTCATAAAGCCAATCTCAGTTCGGATTGTAGGCTGCAACTCGCCTACATGAAGTTGGAATCGCTAGTAATCGCGAATCAGAATGTCGCGGTGAATACGTTCCCGGGCTTTGTACACACCGCCCGTCAAACCATGAGAGTTTGTAATACCCGAAGCCGGTGGCCGAACCGCAAGGAAGGAGCCGTCTAAGGTAGGACAGATGATTGGGGTTAAGTCGTAACAAGGTATCCCTACGAGAACGTGGGGATGGATCACCTCCTTTCTAAGGAGAACAAATTTATTTATTTAAGCAGTAGAATAAAACAGTTCTAAGACGTTTAATCTAAGTATCATCCAGTTTTGAGAGATTATTCTCTCAGAATTAGTTCTTTGAAAACCGAATATCAGTAAAAAAGTTCTTTCTAAATAGTCGTTGGTTTCTACGAGACTAACGAGATATAGAGAATGCTAAAATAACTTACAACTATTATCAAAAAAGCGAAATAAATAAGTTACTAAGGGCGTACAGTGAATGCCTTGGCACAGAAAGACGAAGAAGGACGTGACTACCTGCGATAAGCGACGGGGAGCTGGACGTAAGCTTTGATCCGTTGATGTCCGAATGGGGAAACCCGGTTGGCGTTATGGCCAATCACCAATAAGTGAACACATAGCTTATTAGGAGACAACCTAGGGAATTGAAACATCTTAGTACCTAGAGGAAAAGAAAGAGAATCGATTCCGTAAGTAGTGGCGAGCGAAAGCGGAACAGCCCAAACCAGTTTACTGGGGTACGGGGTTACATCAGTAGTTTGATCACAAGAAGAATGAGTTGGAATGCTCAACCATAGAGGGTGAAAGTCCCGTATTTGTAAAAATATCAAACTCGTAACTACCAGAGTAGGGCGGGACACGTGAAATCCTGTCTGAATGAGCGGAGACCACTCCGTAAGGCTAAATACTCTTCTGTGACCGATAGTGAACCAGTACCGTGAGGGAAAGGTGAAAAGAACCCCGGGAGGGGAGTGAAAAGAATCTGAAACTGTATGCTTACAAAAAGTCAGAGGACGTTAATGTCTGATGACGTGCCTATTGAAGAATGAGCCGGCGAGTTATGAACACATGCGAGGTTAAGCCGTAGAAGCGGAGCCGAAGCGAAAGCGAGTCTTAAGAGGGCGACAGTATGTGTTTGTAGACCCGAAACCCGACGATCTAGCCATGATCAGGTTGAAGTAAGGGTAAAACCTTATGGAGGACCGAACCGACGTTCGTTGAAACGCCCGCGGATGAATTGTGGCTCGTGGTGAAATTCCAATCGAGTCGGGTAATAGCTGGTTCTCCTCGAAATAGCTTTAGGGCTAGCCTCAGATAATTGTCTATTGAAGGTAGAGCACTGAATACACGCGAGCCACACCTAGTGGTATCAATTGTAATCAAACTCCGAATGTTAATAGATCTATTCTGGGAGTCAGACTGTGGGAGATAAGTTTCATGGTCAAAAGGGCAACAGCCCATGACCGCCAACTAAGGTCCCTAAATTCGTGCTAAGTGTTAAAGGATGTAGGAATACTTAAACAGCTAGGATGTTGGCTCAGAGGCAGCCATCATTTAAAGAATGCGTAACAGCTCACTAGTCAAGTGTTCCCGCGCCGAAAATTTACCGGGGCTAAGCACGATACCGAAGTTGCGGATGAGTAGTAATACTCGTGGTAGGGGAGCGTTCTATTTGCGTTGAAGTCATACCGGAAGGAGTGGTGGAGCGGATAGAAGTGAGAATGCCGGCGTAAGTAACGATAAAGGGTGAGAATCCCTTTCACTATTTGACTAAGGTTTCCTGGGCAAGGTTCGTCCTCCCAGGGTGAGTCGGGACCTAAGACGAGGCCGAAAGGCGTAGCCGATGGACATCAGGTTGATATTCCTGTACTCGAGCATGTTGTGATGCAGTGACGAAAGTGGCTAACTTCACCAGCGATTGGAAGTGCTGGGCGAAGCGAGGTAGTCGTGGGATTGTTAAGTACGTTCCACATTAAGATGAATACGTGAGGTATGAAAGGAGTGATCCGAGTAAGAAACAGGTGATGCCAATTTCCTAGAAAAGCTGCTGGCGTATAAGCATGTTCGACCCGTACCGAGAACGGACACACGTGGTCAAGGAGAATATCCTAAGGTGAGCGAGATAACTGTTGTTAAGGAACTCTGCAAAATAACTTCGTAAGTTAGCAAGAAGAAGTGCTTAAGCAATTAAGCCGCAGCGAATCGGCCCAAGTAACTGTTTACCAAAAACACAGCTCTATGCTAAGGCGCAAGCCGATGTATATGGGGTGACGCCTGCCCGGTGCTGGAAGGTTAAAAGGAGATGTCAGGAGCAATCCAAAGCATTGAATTGAAGCCCCAGTGAACGGCGGCCGTAACTATAACGGTCCTAAG
>JAEDDW010000168.1 GCA_016293645.1 Treponema sp.
TTGCCGGTTTTAATGCCGGCACTTATAAAGTACCGGCATGTGTTTTATAAGAATTCTCCTTCAAGTACCAGTTGTACAGCATGATCATCAATAAGGCGAAGCCGGTTCTGGCTTCCGTATATCATGACATTGGTGCACACTTTGTCGATTACACGTGGTATTCCGGTTGAATACTCGAAGATTTTCTGTATTGCCTTATCTGTGAATATTTCACTTTTGGCTCCTGCCTCTTCAAGCTGATGCCGTATATATGCTCCGGTTCTGGACTGATCATAATTATTCAGTCTGCACTGGATATCAATACGCTGGCGTATTGCCGTGAATTTTTGAAGTTTAAGCTTTTCCCAAAGCTCGGGTTGTCCTGAAAGTACTAAGGATATCGGGCTTACGGAATCAAACTTCATGTTAAGAAGAAAACGTATTTCTTCAAGCATTGCGTAGCTTAAAAGGTGGCTTTCATCAACCACACATACTGTAGTGATACCATCAACTGCCAGCTTTATTGACATCTGTTCCTGAAGCTGACGTTTTGCAACTGCTGAATTCCATGAAGCAGCTACTCCAAGCTGTTCAAGAAGCAGACGGTAAAAGTTGGTTGGTGTAAGTTTGGAATCAGATATATAAAGCATTCTGTACTTACGCGGATCCAGCGTTTCTGACATATGCCGTAGTATCGTAGACTTTCCGGTTCCGCATTCACCGGTAAGTACCGCAAACAGATGTCTCTGTGCAACATACTCAAGGCGATCACTGATTTCTGTAAGTTCAGGCGGCATAAAGAGTTTCTCTATCGGAATGCCTTTGGTAAACGGAGTTGAGGATAATTCGTAAAAGCCTTCATACATCAATTCTCACCACCTTTCAAACCCGTGAATGAGATGGCATTATGGCGAATCTTTTTACGTTCTTCATTCCTTGTTTTTGCCGCATTAAGAAGTCTTGAATTTGAGGGTTCCGTCTTTTCAAAATGTTCGGGAAGTTTAGGCTTTGCAGCTGCGTGTGACAGTATAACAAGCGGTCTTGCCTGACAGGAAGGAAAACCTTCACATTCAATCGTAAGTATCGATATATCTGCAGGGTCATAAACCACATCAACTGTACGGTATATCATGGAAAGGCCAAGTTCAACTTCATATTTCATACCGTTGAAGCTTATACATCCGCCCTTATCCACCTTACGATGTTCACAGGAAAGAAATGCATCTGCGATTGTATCAGCTGAAAGAAAGCGAAGTTCATGATTATCAAGCTGGTAGCTTTCGTACGGCGTTTTTCCGTTAAGCGCACAATGAGGAATATTCAGATAGCACTCATCCATCCATACGTTATAAAGCCTGTTAAGTTCTTCAAGACTCTTCGGTTTTTCGAGAGTAGCCTCTCTGAGAAAGGCATCAACAGTTTGATTATAGCGCTCCTGTTTACCTTTTCCTTCGGGATTATAAGGTCTTGCATAAAGAAGTCTGATACCAAGTTTTCCACAGGCTCTTTTCATCCAATGAGTGCGGAACTGCTTTCCGTTATCAAAGTAGACACTTTCAGGAGCACCATATTTTGCGAGTGCCTTGCGGAAACAGTCCTGAACGATTGATTGATCGAGTGTATCATAAAACTCTGAGTGCATTACCATACGGGTGCAGTCATCGATAAAGCAGACCATGTATGTAGGCTTGCCATTAACATAGATACCATACTTGATATCAGACTGCCAAAGATAATTACGCCAGGGCTTCTGAAATCTTCTTGCTGATGTGACATCCTTTGAATACGTCATCATCTGACGGCTTGAATAACCTCTTAATGCCAGCTGGTCCTGAAGGGTTGAGTGTTTTATAAAACCAGGTTCTGCCAGACCTTCCCATTCAAGAATGCGGATAATTTCGGCAACACTGCGTTTGGGAACTTCTCTTCTAAGGGCGATGGCAGCATCTATGATTTCATCAGAAAGCTTGCTTTTACCTGAAAGGGAAGACCTCTGTGGCATAAGGCCTTCAAACCCCTTTGTGTTATACAGATTAATCCAACGCCTGATTGTGCGTTCATGAATCCCATACTGAATACTGATATGTTCCTTAACCAACTGATGTTTTGCTTTGTCCATTGCAGGATCAAGCAGTGGAGTAATAATACATAGCCTGTTGGCGGCTATTTCTTCCATACGTTCACGCTCCATTTATGCGTCCTCCTTCATTTGATAGGATGAGCATACACCGTTAAGTTTGGACAGTCAGTGCCAATCGGGTCTGTGGCCATAAATTTGAGTTTGCAAGGATGCGGACAATTCTTTTCAATCCGCCGGCAGTATTCAGTTTGATAGAAAATAAATCTATTTTGAACAATAAAAGATAGTGCTCGCGAACTCGGCTTACATACTCTCGGAGCAGTTTGAACCAGACTCGAAGCCTTACAAGAGTACTGTTCTCACCTGGGAATGTGTCTGCATCAACAGCATGGTCGCTTACGGCGAGTGCAATCAGTTCTGTGCAGCATCGCTTGTATGGGACAATGCAATCGGGTAACTCATGATGGATTCTGCCGCAACCCTGGCATTTCATTCTGCGGACAATCAGCTTTATTTCGGAACCATCTTCATCAATCAGTTTTCTGGATCTGCTTCCGGAAACACTGAGTTTACCATTACAAACCGGACAGCATAAGGTTTCGCTGCTCCTTACATAAAAGAATTTTCGGTATTTGGCTTGCGTTCTAACCTGTAAGAATGTACAATTAACATGCTTTTAGGATAGGAGCATTCCCGATACCGTGGTGGGACACGATATCACCAAAGGGGATGCTCTTTTTTTCTCCTTATAGATATCGTGGACAATTATATTCGATTATTTATGGACAGGCAATACCGTCAGTAATAGGGCAAAAGTCGGTGGCTTTAACA
>JAEDDW010000049.1 GCA_016293645.1 Treponema sp.
AATTTAAAAGCCCCCGATTTCTCGGGAGCTTCCGTATGTATCGCAAAAAAAAATCAGCAAATTTTAGAAATGAACAGTAACACCGATTGAAGGCATGACATAGATAGAACCCGGTTTGACGGCAAACTTGTTGTCTTCCTTTATGTCAGTATCCATGTCCTTCACTTCGTTGTTTCCGGCACCAAAAATACCTGCCATTCCAAGAACATTGAATCCAATTCCGATTCTGTCACTGAGGTTTGCAATCAAGGCAAGATCAATGCCTGCAGAGAATTCCACAGCATCAACAATATTTCTGATTCCGTTGTGCTCCATCTCATAACCGAAACAATCAGCACCAATTCCTGCAGCAGCCACAAACTTGATCTTTTCATTGTTCACAGGAGCATAGCCCAGACCTGCAAAAGTGCTGAAAAACCCTCCAAATTCAGTGCCGGAAGGAAAATCATCAGAAAGATATCCGCCAACAGTTCCGTTGAGAACGAGTGAAAGATTTGTCTCCTTTTCAATTGTCACATACTCTGTAAACAATCCACCGCCCTGGGAATTGATATTCTTTTTTTCTCCGCCGATTTCAACTTTATGACGTGCGAGTGGAATACCTATTCCCACCATGACGATTTTGTCCCAGCTTTTTGCTGATTCTTCCGCCATGACAGCAGAAACCATGATCAGTGAGACAACTGAAGCAACAAGATTCTTCTTTGAAAATTTCATATGTAATTTCCCCTATGTATTAAAAACTTAATATTGCCATCATGCAAATCTTTCTGATATGCTGACACTATAATCAAATCTCCCTAAAGCATGGTGCCGAATGGAAAAAAAATCCAGTTAATGGGAAAATTTGTCATGAAGACATCAGACAAACCATAATTGAACAAAACCACGCAATTAATTAAACTGTGGCATATATTTTTTTGAGGTAGACTATGCTTTTTTCACCGGTAGAAATCGAAGAAACTGTAAATATGTTCATGCGCCACAAGCTTGACGTGCGCTGCGTAACAATGGGTATTTCCCTTCTTGACTGTGCAGACAGCGACATGAAGCGTTCCTGCGGCAAAATCTACGACAAGATCATGCACAAGGCTGCAAACCTTGTAAAAGTCGGCCAGGACATTGAAAAGGAATACGGTGTTCCTATCATCAACAAGCGCATTTCCGTAACACCTATCGCCCTTGTTGCCGGTGCAAGCGGTGCAAAGTCATATGTTGACTACTGCAAGACTCTCGACAAGTGTGCCAAGGAACTTGGAGTAAACTTCCTCGGCGGATTCTCTGCCCTTGTTCCAAAGGGAATTACTCCAGCTGACAAGATCCTCATGGAATCCATTCCGGAAGCCCTCGCCTCTACAAGCTACGTATGCTCAAGCGTTAACGTCGGTTCTACAAAAAGCGGAATCAACATGGACGCAGTAAAGATCATGGGTGAAGTAATCAAGCAGACTGCTGAAGTTACAAAAGACTGCGAATGCAACGGATGTGCAAAGCTTGTAATCTTCTGCAACGCTCCTGAAGACAATCCGTTCATGGCAGGAGCTTTCCATGGACCAGGAGAAGCAGACAGCGTAATCAACGTCGGTGTTTCAGGTCCTGGTGTCATCCTCGCAGCCGCACGCGAATTCAAGGGTCGTCCACTCAATGAACTTGCAGACGGAATCAAGAAGATGGCCTTCAAGATCACACGCATGGGTCAGATGGTAGGTTCGGAAGCCGCACGTCGTCTTGGTGTCAACTTCGGCATCCTTGACCTTTCACTTGCACCAACACCGGCTGTCGGCGATTCAGTTGCCCGCATCATCGAAGAAATGGGCATCGAAGGTTGTGGCGGACCTGGAACAACAGCTGCCCTTGCCATGCTCACAGACATGGTCAAGAAAGGCGGCGTAATGGCATCTACAAACGTCGGAGGACTTTCCGGCGCATTCATCCCTGTTTCTGAAGACGAAGGAATGATCAATGCTGTCAAGACCGGTTCAATCTGCCTTGAAAAACTTGAGGCGATGACTACAGTTTGTTCTGTAGGTCTCGACATGATCGCAATTCCAGGCGATACACCTGCAACAACAATTTCCGGAATCATGGCTGATGAATTTGCCATCGGTATGGTAAACAGCAAGACAACAGCTGTACGCATCATCCCTGCTCCTGGAAAGAAAGAAGGCGACTGGGTTGAATTCGGCGGCCTCCTTGGCGGTATGCCATGCATGAAGGTAAGCAAATTCGGCTGCGCTGATTTCATCAACCGCGGCGGCAGGATACCAGCACCTATCCACAGTTTCAGAAACTAGTTAAATCTAACAAAGATAATGAAAATGGGCTGTCCTAAAACAGCCCATTTTTTATTCAAACCATTTTGCAACAAAGGCATCAATCCGGCCATAGTAAAGTTCCGGATCAACAAAACCGGCCATTGCATGTTCCGCATTCTTTATCACAAGAATTTCCTTTTCACCTTTCTTTGCTTCATAGTTTTTCTCAAGCATGCTGAACGGAACATAATCATCCGCATCTCCATGAATGAAAAGCATTGGAATCTGAGCCTTTGCAAGAGCCCTTATGCTGGATCCATCCTTGAAAGAATAACCGTTTTTTACTTTGCACAGCATCGATGCCAAGTCAAGGATCGGATGTGCAGGCAGATGGAATTCATATTTAAGCCTGTACTCAAACTGATCCCATACAGAAGAATATCCGCAGTCCTCGATGGCGGCCATAACATTTGGCGGCAGTTCTTCTCCGCTTGTCATCATTACCGTAGCGCCACCCATGGAAATTCCAAAAAGCAGTATTCTTGCCTCAGGATCCAACTCTACGATTTTTCTGCACCATGAGGCCATGTCACGGCATGCAAAGGTTCCCATATCCACATAGTTGCCTTCACTCCATCCATGTCCCCTCTGTCCAGGCATGATCACATTCCATCCATTATCCAGAAAGTGAACCGCATTTGGAGCAAGATCCCTGGGTTCCGACCTGTAGCCGTGAATTACAAGCGCATAGTCATGACCTGAGTTTTCAACTGGTCGTGCAAAAAGAGCCTTAAGTTCAAGGCCGTCGAAACTTTTCATCGTTATCACGGTTGAATGTTTTTTCAGCTTTGGATATGCGATGGCACGTTCCTGTTCAGCAAGGATGTGCTGCGGATCATCTTTCTTTTTGATTTCCTTAACTTTTTCCGAGATGGAAAAATTTTTACTCTCATAGCAGAGGGTTCCGTCTTCAGGTGCGACTGCATAATCAACAAGATATAGGGCACCGCCAAAAACTGCCACAAACAAGGCAGCTGCAATACTTCCGCAAATAATGAACGCTTTCTTCATTTTCATGGCTTCATGTTATTTCATAATGAAATTTTATTCAATTTTGCACAGGATACTTTCCGTCTTCCGCTGAACTGCCTTTTTCCATACATGGTTTTTCTCAAGAATCCTGTATCATTGCTGTTGACAGTGAATGGGTTTCTTCTTTAAAACTAAATGAACAGGAATCAACATTTTCGAGGTAAAATCATGGCAATGGACACACCACAGATCGACAAAGACGGAAACGGCATCCTTTTTTACGGGGATGCTAAAGTTAATTTTGTAAAAGATATTGAAGGACAGCCTAACGTTTTCCTTATGGAAGTTCAGACACAGCTTGAACGCGACACGCAGGTTGGTCCAAAACCCGGCCAGTTCTACATGATCAGAGGAAAATGCAGCAATGTTACTTTTGGCCGCCCGATCAGCGTTTACCATGCGGAACGTGACGGCAACATGCTCAAAGTTCAGTTTATGATACTTGAAAAAGGAGAAGGTACAAAACAGATGCGTTCTCTTATTCCCGGCGACATGCTTTCAATGAACGGACCTCTTGGAAATACCTTCGAAGAGTTTGCAGATCCACAAACTAACGATAGTATGGCAATTATCGGAGGCGGAATTGGTGTTGCTCCCGTTGCAAATTTTGCTTCAAGCCTGTCGGAGGGCAGTTATGATTTCTATGCCAGCTTCAAGAGCGGAACCTATGGCCTTGAACATGTGAAGGCCAGAAATCTTGTGATCACAACAGATGATGGATCAGCCGGAATTCACGGAATGCTGAGCGTCGCATTCACAAAGGATACAATCACACAAAAAGGGTACAGATCGGTTTTCGCCTGTGGTCCAACACCTATGCTTGCCTACGTCCAATCTGTCTGCCAGGAAGCAGGAATCAAATGCTATCTGAGCCTTGAAAAGAAAATGCTCTGCGGCGTAGGTGCATGTCTTGGCTGTACAATCAATACAAAAGCCGGAAACCGTCGTGTCTGCAAGGACGGACCAATTTTTGACGGTGACATTCTGGAATTTCCAAAACCAGCCACTAGAAAAAATGTGTCACCGTTAAAGGATACAGAAGTTGATCTGTCTGTAACCATTGCAGGTGTTGAATTCAAGAACCCGGTTATCGCAGCCAGCGGAACCTTTGGTTTTGCCCAGAACTATCGAGGTTTCTTTGATGTTGAAAAACTTGGTGGTGTCAGCAGCAAAGGCTTGACCCTTGAACCAAAGCCGGGAAACAATGGCGAGCGTATCATCGAAATCACTGGTGGTGACATCAATTCCATCGGCCTTGAAAATCCAGGCGTTCCAAGTTTCATCGAGCACGAGCTTCCAGAAATGCTCAGGCTGAATACTGTCACCATGGCAAATCTTGCAGGACACAGTCTTGAAAGCTATGTAAAGGGTGCAGAACTTCTCGACAAGACATCTGTACCCATGATTGAACTCAACATCAGCTGTCCTAATGTAAAGGCAGGAGGAATGGCCTGGGGAATGGAGCCAGATTGTGCCTTCGAATGTGTCAGTGCCGTTAGAAAGGCCACAAAAAAACCTCTCATTGTCAAACTGTCACCTAATGCACCGGATCTTGTCGGTGTTGCCATGGCATGTATAAAAGCAGGGGCAGATGCCTTGAGCCTCATCAATACGATCCAGGCAGTTGCCATCGACATTGAAAAAGGCCGTCCGTACTTTGACAACATTAAGGCCGGAATGTGTGGGCCTGCAGTAAAGCCTATAGCATTGAGGATGGTTTACGATGTCTGTGGTGCCGTAAAAAAACTTCCAGAAAATGAACAGGTACCGGTCATAGGACTTGGCGGAATTTCAAAGTGGCAGGATGCAGTAGAATTCATCATGGCAGGTGCCAGCGCAATTCAGGTTGGAAGCGCTACTTTCGCAAATCCAAATGCAATGGTAGAAATCGTGGATGGCCTTAAAAAATTCATGGCTTCCCACGGCTATAAAACAGTCGAAGACTTCAAGGGAATTGCCCTTTAAAAATAACGGGCTGCCCTGGAAAGCAATTCCTGTGGCAGCCCGACTGATCTTGGCTTGATTCCATTATTCACGCCATTTCTCGTCTTCCTCATCTTCAAGAACAGATGATGGAAGAACGGTTTTCTTTTCCTCTTCCTGGGAAGCAGAAACGACAGCTTTTTTCACCGGTCTGCCTCCGCCATATCGTTCATCAAGCTTGTACTTCTTGATGATCTTCATTGAAATCTTCGAATAGGCAATGAAGCTCACTACAAGACCACAGGTGAAACTTCCGAACAATGCTGTTCCGTATGTCTCAGGCTGGGCATGAAAACCAAATTTCAATACGGCAAAAGAAATGCCGACAAAAACAGCTACAACCACAGCTGTAAACAATATGTTTGCAAGACTCGAAACAAGAACATAAACTAGAGCAAATGTTTTCCTTGTCATTTTGAACCACCTTTTTTTGCTTTTTTTGAATCTTCAATAATCTGGAGAATAAAAGTAATCATGAAAATCACCCCGCAGACAACTACGGCACAGTCCGCCACATTGAAGGTAGGCCATCTTTCCATTCCGAAAATTCCCCAGAAATAGCAGTCGATGAAGTCTACAACTCCTTCCGGACGGAAAAATCTGTCAATGAGATTACCGATTCCGCCACCAAGAATTCCGCAGATCGACCATCTCTGAAGTTTTGTGAATTCGTTGTTCCGGAAATAGATCACATAAACTGCAATTATTATCAAAAGAGGCATCAGCGCAAAAAGAAGTCCCCTGGCATTCTGGGAAAGAGTTGAACCCATGCTGAAGGCTATGGCATTGTTCCTTACATGAATCAGACGGACATATTTACCCAGAATCTCAATGATACCGTCATCTGTCCACAGCGTCAGACGAGGAATATACTTGACGACAAGACATTTCGTCAGCTGGTCCAGGATTATGACTGCCACGGAAAGGATCAGCGGCAGAACCTTGTTTCTTGAATTTTCTTTCATAGTCAGAAGTATAACATAAAACAGAAAAAAATTCACAATCCTGCAATGTTCAGTTTTCCGCACTTCAGCAACAGGAAATTTTTCAATATACTGTGGACATGAAATGGATCATCGCCTCGGACCTCCATGGTTCCGCCTATTACTGCCAGAAACTCATTGAAAAATTCCGTATGGAAAAAGCCGACAGAATACTTCTTCTGGGAGACATACTTTATCACGGACCAAGGAATGAGCTTCCCAAAAACTACAATCCAAAGGAAGTCATCGCAATGCTCAACGGAATTTCTGACAGGCTTCTCTGTGTCCGTGGAAACTGCGACGCGGAAGTTGACCAGATGGTCCTTGATTTCCCTATCATGGCAGACTATGCGGTCCTGGATTTCGGAAGCCGTGCGATCTATGCAACCCATGGACATATATACAACGAGACCAATCCACTGAAATTCGCAAAGGGCAGCATCATGATCTGCGGACATTTTCATGTTCCGGCTATAAAGGAAATGGATGGATTTACCTGCCTCAACGACGGATCTCTTTCTCTGCCAAAGGAAAATTCATTCCACAGCTGCATGACCTTTGACGGAAAAACCTTCATCTGGTACGACATTGAGACGGGGGAAAAAAAGATGGAGTATTCAATTTAGCCCGCAATCCAGAAGATCAGATTATTGCCCCTGAACAATCTGGCGGCTTATGAAATCTGTCACTTCCATCGCAAGATGACTTGAAATATAACCGCTTCGGTCAATCTCAAGCCCTAAAAACTTAGCAAGAACAGGGTCGGTATTTTCAACCGGACCAAAACCTTTTGCAAGATGGTCATCAAGAAAAGCCAGATCAAAGGTTCCGTTTATCTTGCCCTGATTCCAGTTGCACACGCTTTTCATCACTTCAAGATTGTCTTCATCCGAAAGAAGAAAAACCGTATCATTGGAAGAGAATTCCGCAAGCCCAAGCAGATGATTGTATTCCTGGACAAGTACATTTATGTTGTTCTTCAATATCTTTCCATATCTTTCTCTGTCCTGGATTTTCGTCACCAGGCAAGCATGCCGCCTCATGAACCTCAAGTCAAAAAAAGGATTGAAGTAGTTGCCGTCATCTGTCCAGAAATCACCTGCATATACAGAATATCCGTTTTTTGCCAGTTTCTGCAGAAGGATTCTGTATATTTCCACCGAAGCGGTTTTAGGCGGAACAAAAAGCACCACCGTTCTTCCGGCAGGATTCTTCTGTTCCGGCTCAAAATTCCATATCTTTACCGTATTTCTCTGGAAGGGTCTGTCTATCTCCTTTATGCCTGAGTGAAAGGAACCGGTACAATTCTTCACATTTTCAACAACGCCCATTTTTTTTCCGTCTGTCACTGCAGGGATGAACATGAAGACACCGACAAAACAAACCACGCAGAGGACGGCATTTACGCAGCTTATGAAAACAAGTTTCAGATCATAACGGTCGATCACAACGTCAGAAGCAAGCCTCAAGACGGATCGGAAATTCCAGATGGAAGCCCACAAAGCAAGCAGAAAGATGATGAATTCCCTTAGAGAAAATCCGAAGACGCCGATGCTGAACAACGAGAAGATCATTCCCACAAACGGAACCACTGAAAGCGAATCTTTTTTTGTATGGCTGATGAATAGAAATCTTGTGCTGCCTAATAAAACCAATGCAAGAACCAGAAGTTCCGCCTGTATCTGTTTTGTCATGCCATACATTTTATCTTGAAAAAGAAAAAAAGCAACACTATAATAGCAGAATAGACATTTTAGAGAATTATGGCACAGATAAAAAGAATCAAAGTCGATCAGGAAAAAGTTAATCTCGCAATTCAGACAGGCATTCCATTGACTGTGACCACCTACACTCTTCCACCAGAGATGGAAGGATACATCGTCGACATTCTTTCAGTTTTTCTGAAACAGCTGAACATGGACAACCTCTTTGAAGGACTTTCCTACAGCGTCAAGGAACTTGTCAACAACGCGAAAAAAGCAAACACAAAACGCATATACTTTGCGCTTAAAAATCTTGATCTCAACAACAGGGATGACTACGCCAAGGGAATGGAAAATTTCAAGATGGATACCATCAACAACATCCATTATTACCTTGACGAACAGCGCAAACAGGGATACTTCATCAAGATCATTTTCCAGATGCGCAACAACAAGATCAAGATTGAGATCCGCAACCGGGCGGAACTTACTGTACATGAATACAAGAGAATCCACGATAAGATTACCCGTGCCCAGATATATTCTTCCGTTGAAGAAGGATTAACCCATCTTCTTGATGAATCGGAAGGAGCTGGTCTTGGCCTTGTGATCATGATCCTCATCCTTAGAAAATTCGGACTTAATGAAGACAACTATCAGATACTCAGTGAAAACGGTGAAACAATAAACAGAATCATCATTCCGCTTTCACAGTCAATGACTGAAAATATTTCAGGAATCACAAAGGAATTCGCAAAGCAGATCGAAGGTCTTCCTGACTTCCCTGAAAACATCAGACAGATCAATAACCTTATAAATTCACCTACAAGCAAAATGAGCGACATCGCCATGAAAATTTCAAATGATGTATCCCTCACAGGTGAACTTTTAAAGATGGTCAATTCCGCCGCCTACATGCTTCCACATCCGTGCCATAGCATTGAGGATGCCGTCAAATATGCAGGTCTTCGCGGAATCAAGAATCTTCTGTTCTCAATCGGTTCCATGGAAAATCTTGTTGCAAATTCTTCTGATACCAGCAAGAAGCTCTGGGACCACAGTTACCAGGTTGGATTCTATGCCTACAATCTTGCCCGCAATCTCAGCAGAAAAAATAAATCCGATGTTGATGACAGTTATGTCTGTGGCCTGCTCCACGACATGGGAAAGATTGTTTTTGCAAACACAAGGCCAGAAACCATAGCAAAGATGGATGAAATATGCTCAAGGAAGGGCTTCTCAAAGCAGATTTTCGAAAGTCTTGTGGCAGGATGCAATCACGGAGAAATAGGTGCCCTTATCGCTAAAAAGTGGAATTTTCCTCAGGTCATTGTCGACGTTCTCAGATACCACCACAACCCGGAAAGCGCACCCGAAGAATCAAGGCAGCTTGCAAAAATAATCTACCTGGCTGACATGATGACCCATTACGAGGATGGTCGTGTCGACTACCAGCAGATTGATCCGGAAATCCTATCATCCCTGGATATCACGTCGGAAGAACAGTTCCATACCATTTCGGAAAGACTGTTTTCATCCTTCAAACGCTGATTCTCAGCATTCTATTTATTTCTCTTTCTCAGTGCCTCAACCCAGGACTGCATCAGAATTCCAAAGGCGACCCCTACATTCAAGCTTGCCTTTAGTCCGGTCATTGGAATGGTGACACGTCCATAGGAGGCTCTTTTCAAGGCTTCAGGGCTCACACCAAGTTCTTCAGAGCCTATGATCACTATTCCTTCATCTGGAAATTCGAATTCGCTGATCGGAGTTCCGCCTGTCTCAAGAACAAAAACAGGCTTGTCTTCTGGAAGTTCATCAAGAGAACATCTTGTATATCCCAAGGTCTCAATGCAACCCATTCCGCTTCTCACTGCCTTGCTCTGGGACGGATCGGTGCAGTTTGGAGAAATATAGACACTCTCACATCCCATGGCTTCCGCCGTTCTGAAAATGGAACCGATGTTGAAAGGACTTCTTATATCTTCCGCATAGACACTTACACCCTTAAAGAAATTCCTTTTCTCAACCGTAAGTCTGTCGTTGCTGTGGGGAGCGATCACAAGATCCCATTCTGCCGGGAAAGTTCCGATGAGAGCAAGAAGTGAATTACGTGCAAAATTGCAGACACGACGTTCGTCAAAAGGCTTCATATCCAGAAGTTTTTTCAACTCTGCGGCTGTCTCTGATGCAAGCTGAGGATCCTCCAGGACAATGCGGGCAACAGTTTTTGTATACTCTTCTCTTGTCATGCGCGTAAAATTGTATTCCATTCCCAGTTCAGGAATTCCAGCAATGTCACGCTCAAGTTCTCCAAAGGTAAGGGCAAGTTTGCGCCTTTTCTGTCCAGGCTGCAGTTGATACAGTTTGTTTGGATCTATCACTTTTGATTTTCCCCAGGCTGCAGATTTTAGTATGCTTTCTTGATGATCTCAAACAGATCGTCCGTTGTCATTGAACGCTGAAGGTTGTTGATGAGATCAAGTTCACCGGCATCTTCCGCTGCAAGGGCAAGCTGTTCTATTGAGAGGGAAAGATCCTTCAGGCGAGCCGGAATGTTGACTTTCGCGATTTTCTGTCGCACATATTCCGCAAGTGAAGCACTGGCTTCCGCGGTATTGGCATCCATTTCACAGGCCCTGAGAAGCTTTGCAAGATATGCAAGTTTTTCCGCCTTGAATGTTGCCGCATCTTCAATCATGTAAGGCAGGAGAATCGCCGTTGTCAGTGAACGGGAAATTTTATAACGCGAATTGATTGCTATGGAAAGAAGATTTGTCGCACCAAAAGAGCTTGATGCAGCTCCCAGGGAAGCCATGCAACCTCCCTGGGCAAGAAGAACTTCCTGCGGTGTCGTTATTGAAAGTGACGGAGCTCCATCAAGAGCATAGCTTAAAAGCTGGACACTTTTCTCAATGATCATGTCGCTGAAGAATGTGGCCTTCTGGCTCAGGTAACCTTCCACAGCAAAGGCAAGTGCTTCCACAGCCATTATCTCAACCTGTTTTTCTGTAAGGGCAATCTGCAGATTAGGATCCCAGACAACAAGACGGCAAAGTCCATTCTGTGTTTTTATGAGTTTTACTTTTGAGGAACGTGAATCGGTGATCATGGTTCTGTCCGTAAAAATAAAACTGTCACGGTTTGTCGTAGGCACACAGATCAATGGAAGCATTTTCTTTCCAGGAACAAGCTGGTCATCGATGAAGTCATATACACCGCAGGTTTCGTAATAGAGAGCACAGACAGCCTTTGCCAGAGAAAGCACCCTTCCACCTCCAACAGCAATGATTCCGTGGACCTTGGCATTCTGTGCCAGATTCAAGGCCTGGGCAAGGGTTTCTGTGTCAGCAGTATTCGGAACTTCATCAAATACGAAATAGTCAACGTTTTTTTCCTTGAGGGAACCAAGAACCTTGTCAGAGGTTCCCGATTCTTTCAAAACAGGATCGATGATGACCATGAAGTTGCTACCCCATTCAAGCACGTATTGTCCAAGACGGTTTGCAGTATATGAACCAAGCACAATATTCGGTGAAATTTTGAAAATGAAATCTGCCATTATAATAATCCTTACGGAAGCCGCCAGAACTCCGGTTCTGGAGATTCCTAGAAATGAATTGCAAAAAAAAAGAGCGGAAAAGTAATTCCGCCCTTATTTATCCCCTTTAAACGACTACGGAATTTATTACAGTCCGTATGCGCTAAGAATCTGATCCGCTGTAGCAGCTATCGTTGCTTCATTGAGGTAATTTGGATCCTGAATCTTAAGCTTAATCTTTTCCACCAAGTCCTGACGAATATCCGGAGTCTCATCAGACACCTGTTTCATGAACATAGCTTCAGCCATTGCCTTTGCCTCGTCAGAAACGCTGATTTCATCAGATGCCCTCTGTGAATTTGCAACATTGTTTGAACGCTTTGTGTTCTGCAAGTTGTTCACAGGTGATACATAATTAACTTTGTCTATCATCATACTAAGCCTCGCTTATATTATCGGAAGATTCTTCTGAAAGTTTAGCATTTTTATTACCAGAAATAAAAACCGCAAACTCTCCCTGGACCTTGGCCCTGGAACTGTAATCTTCAAGAACCTCTCTGGCGGTTCCATCCGTTATCTCCTCATGAAGCTTTGTCAGCTCACGACCAATAACAACTCTTCTCCCTTCCTCTATATCGGCAATATCTGTCAAAAGTTTAACAATTCTGAAGGGACTTTCATAAAGAATTATGGCATCTCCTGTTGCCATAAGTTCCCTCAGGCGGCTCCTTCTCCGCCCCGGTTTTGGAGACAGAAACCCTTCGAAAATAAGAGTTTTTCCACCAGCACCTGCCACACTTGCAAGAGATGCAAAGGCGCTTGCCCCAGGAATAGGAACAACCTTATGTCCTGCTTTTCTTGCAAGTCCCGCCAGAATTGCCCCAGGGTCACTTATTCCCGGAGTACCTGCATCGCTGGCATAGGCGACCGTCTGTCCCTCATCAAGAAGCTTGATGATTTTTTCAGACGCAAACTGTTCATTCTGGGAACGGCAGCTTATCAGAGGCTTTCTTATCTCAAAATGAGTCAGCAGCTGAAGCGTATGCCGGGTGTCTTCCGCGGCAATCACATCAACTGTCTTGAAAGTCTCAAGAGCTCTGAAAGTTATATCGCCCAGATTTCCGATTGGCGTTGCTACAATATACAATTCTGACACAAGTATAGTATACATCCAAGGGCTTTTTTTTGCAACTTTACTGCTAAAAATCACCTCCCTAGACTCCGATAATCTGAAAGTACCTTTATTTTTTTGGAGTTTATGCAATGACTAAAAAGGAACGTATTGTTGCTATATTCACAGGCATCTCTTTGTTTTTAACGGCAGCATTGTTTTCCATTTCGCTTCTTCTCGGAATACTTGATTTTGGAACTTCTTCCGGCAAAAACTTTCTGACGGTCCTGGGTCAGATGCTGGTTTCAGTCTATGGAATCTGTTCCATCCTCATACCGGCATTCTTTTTTGTAGCCGGTGCCTTCTGCCTCAGTGCCAGATGGTCAATACAGCGGGCATTCATTCTCCTTGTAAGCATAATTCCTTTTTTCACCATGGTCGTATCGGAACGTATATGCGTCGCCATTTCCGATCAGGACACAAGCCCTCTTGCATTTGTAAAAATTTCAACACTCGTCGTAATTTCTCTTCTGCTCGTAGCACTGGAATATCTTCTTGCAGTGAACCTTGCCTCCTACATTGAACATAGGAT
>JAEDDW010000169.1 GCA_016293645.1 Treponema sp.
CAAGATACTCCTAAATCTATTGTGCAAAATAGACAAAAGATTTTGTGCAATTTTATTGTTGACAGATAAAATAAATAATGCTATAATAAAGAAAAGTTAAGGAAAGAGCGAGGTAAAGAACTATGGTAGAAAAAATGAATTTAATGATGAATCAAGTTGCACAGTATAGAGGATTAGAGGATGAATACACTATAATTTTCTTCGGCTTGTGTGAAAGATATGAGAAGAACCCAAATGCAGAACTTGAGAGGACTATTTGGGAAACTTTTGACTTAGCAATGGGGTATTGCTAAGTCAGAAAAAAATAAAAAAAATTTAAAAAAAGTATTGACAGAGTGATAAATCAGTGTTATAATAAATATATAAGATAAAGGAAAGGAACACTTTAAAGTGTAAGGTAAAAAACAATGGCAACTATTTTTGAAATCTTAACAGTAGAAGGAATGAGATATTGTATTAGAACAATTACAGGTCATGTTATTTGGTTTAAAACCAGAGATGAAAGAGACGAAAAGTTTTTACAACTTCAAGAATGTTAAAGGAGAGAGATGTCGCATAATGAAAGAATTTTTTAGTATTACTGAGGATAAATATATTTTTGAAATTTGGGATATTACAACTTTAGTTACTGTTTTAAATGTAGCTTTTGTACTAATGGGATATTCATGGGCACCACTACTAGGAATTGCAAATTGCATTTTATGTATTGGTATCAATATCCATAATAAAGCTCATGTTAATAACTACGTTTGTCAGTTAGCATTGGTTGTCTTAAACGTATATTTTTTAACACTTTAAAACGAATTAAATAAATTGAACTACATTAGTAGTTCAATTTATTTTTTAAATTTAAACTATAAATTACATTTGTAAATATATTTATAAACTATATTTTTAGGCGGCGCGCGGGCATTCGAGGCGCGCCGAATTACATATTACAAACTTAGTTCGTAGTTTTGAGAGCGAAAAACTACATTTGTCATTCCTAGAGCGAGTTCCCGCAACTATAAATGAAGTTGTTGCCTAACGGACAACAACTCCATATTCTTCTAATTCATCTACATTCCAACTACAATTATCGAACTTAAAATGTCCATTCTTAACTTTTCTTGAGGTCTTGTGGCAATGACCTTTATCATCGGAATAAAATAATACTGCATCAGAACCGCCATTGAAAAACTCTACCATGTATAAACTCATTTTCTTTTACCTTAAGTCTTTTGACTTTCCTTTCCTTACCTTATGAATATATAATATTACAGACTCACCCAAAATGCAATAGTTAAATTGTACAAAAAAGAAAAAATTTTTTGTGCAATATTTTTACTAAAAAGAGTTGACAAATAAGACTTAATAAGCTATAATAAATACATAAGGTAAAGGAAAGAGGTACTAAATAATGAGTATTATTGAAAAGATTGAAAATGCAATGGTAAATGAAAATAAAGAAGAATTAGAAAAATTATTAAAAATTTGGGATTTAGGGGTTGACAACTAATCAACCCTATGGTATAATAAATACATAATAAAGAAAAGAGAGGTACAGAATTATGAAAACTGTTATTATTGAATATGCAACAATTAGTCCTTCTATTTTATCAAAACGTATTTGCAAAGAATGTACTTGTTTAAGTTCTTGGAAAGATGTAAATGAAGATTATTTTGAAATTAGCTTTTTCGCTTTTTGTTATCCTGACGGAATTGCAAAAGCAGAAAAAATTCTTGCAGAATATGTATAAAATATTTTGCAAGAATTTTAAAAAGTGTTGACAAATATTAAACAATATGATATAATAAATGTATCAAATGAAAGAGAGGTACACAAAATGAAGAAAGTATTTGATAGAGTAGTTAAGGTTAAATTTAATGGAAATAATAAATGGTATAATACATCTATTTTCTCTCATTTAGTTTATGAGCGAGAAGGACTTGATGGACAAAAAATTGATTATCATTTTGATAATTTCCAAAAAGCATTTAAATGGATTGAACAAGGGTATCTGCAAAACGCAGAAACAACTAAAACACTTTTCAGACATCGCCCACAGATTCATATTTCAATCGCTTCAATGAAGTGTAATGATGCTTTTTACACCGAAAAGAATTTCAAGCCTTTTGATGTAAGAATCGAGTACATAGAAAAAAACGAAATATCATTGAGAGAGCTTTCTGGAATGCTTAAAGCTGATGAGTTTTGCGAATACTTAAAAGATAGAAACATTTCTTTTGCAAAATTTTAAAAGGGGTTGACAAAAGTTCAACCCCATGCTATAATAAATATATCAAATGAAAGAGAGGTAAAGAGTATGAGAAAATTAGTTTACAAGGTAGAAAACAAAAAAGGTTACATTGGTAACATTAAGACACTCGCCAGGGCAAAAGAGATTGCAGAAAGTATCCAGGGGCGAATTACTAGTTATTTAGTTCCAGTGGACGAGAGTGTAGCAACTAAAAAGTACGTTGGCAAGACGCCAGTTACCCCATACGTTCCACCTTATACGAAATGATTAGTTTCAAAACCGAACTACATTAGTAGTTCGGTTTATTTTTTTTAGCTGGAACTATAAACTATATTTTTAGGCGGCGCGCGGGCATTCAAGGCGCGCCGAATTTACAAACTAAAGTTGTCATTACTAATTTCGAACCAAAAACTTAGTTTGTCGTTAATAAGACCTATTTCCTAAAAATTACGTTTATAGTTAATTTTGCGGTGCAACTAAAAATGTAGTCTGTCAATAGCAAATTGAATAGTCAAAATGCACAATAAAAATGATGTATATTTGTATAATTTGTATATTGATTTTTTAAAATATTTATGTTATTATAATAT
>JAEDDW010000170.1 GCA_016293645.1 Treponema sp.
ACCGTCTGTGAATACACTGAATATCCTGATAAATTCTTAAGATGTTTTTCAACGCAAGAAAGGATCTGCTATAACCAGACGTACTACTTCTCTATCCAGCCGTTTTCTATGGCGCGTTCTATGTTTTTATCGTACCAGTCCTTTACTTCAGGTATTGCAGCAACGGCAGGTGCAATGCGTTTGTCGACCATTCCGACAGAAGGATTTCCTTCTTTCCATGTATGGCCACCTGTCAAAGTATTGTGCAAGAATGGCTGAAGTCTGTCCATGGCAGCTGCATATTGGGCATCCGGGGTTTCCATGGCGTCAAATTCTTCCCATAAAGTGCGGAATTCCTTTGCCAGATGTTCAGGAAGTTCACTGAAAAGCTTGTCTGCAGCAATCTGTTCCCTCTGGTTTTTACCTTCATTGGCGGCAGGATCATAGGCAAAAGTATCTCCGGCATAGATTTCAACAAGATCATGTACGATGCACATCTGTACGGCACGGGTGACATCACATCCTTCAGGGGCATAATCCTTGAAAAGCATGGCCATCAAGGCAATGTGCCAGGAATGTTCGGCATCATTCTCACGTCGGCTTTTATCCAGAAGCATGGTTCTGCGGCTTATTCCGGTCATTTTATCAGCTTCCGCGGCAAACCTCAGAAGCTGGTTGATCTTTTCGTCGTTTCCTGGAAGAAAATCCTTAATGTTCAGCATTAAAATCTCCTATACGGGCAAGAATATAGATTTCATATTGTTTTCATATAGATATGAATATATTTTCAATCTCTCTTTGTTTTCCTGTCATGCTCCGGGACATGATCCTGTACCTTTCCGCTTTGGGTATCCTGTCATATTTAAGATCTTTGTGTCCCCATACATCTTTATCCTGCCTATAACGCCTGTTTTATGGCTTTGGCAAGCTGGTCGGCACATGATGTGGAACGTGGTCCGCAAAGATTGCCTTCTAGACGCGCGATTACATCCTGGGCCCTCATGCCTTCCACAAGTTTTCCAACAGCCTTCAGATTTCCGTTGCACCCGCCCATGAATTTGACGTTGTGGATGATGTTGTCTTCGATCTCAAAATCTATCTGGGTTGAACATGTTCCCTGGGTTTTATACGAATACTGCATTCATTCCTCCAATGCCCGATATGATATCACAAAAACCATGGGTCTGACAAAGCTTTATTTATGTGCTATGATGCTTTTTATGGGTAGCATTTTAATAAAAGACACTACAAGAGAAGAAAGACAGAAAATCGTAGCTGAATCCTTAGGTGACGAATACGAACTTGGCTGCGGATATGAATCTACAGGCATTGACTATCAACTTTACATCGACGGAAAGAAAGAGCTCCGGGAGCTGAATATGGAAGCCCGATGCGGATTTGAAGTAGCCTTTCCGCAGGACACTCCCCGTTCCGGCTGCATGCTTGGATGAGTTCCGTAGAAAATAAGATTTAATAACAATTTGTCAAATATACCAAATATTACACTCATTTTATGAACAATCGCATTGACTACTTTCAGTGGACAGAATTACGGCGCAAAGCTCTATGACAGGATAGATAAAAGAGGCAAAATAAAAGAAGAATTCCGGTTGTATCGTCTACTTTTTAATACATGTTGGTAACAATTCTAGATATTGACTTCCGCGCGAAGAACCTGCCTCAGAAAAGATCAAGACTGTTGTCCAGATAGATCAGTTCACGTACCTGAAGCTGAAATTCCGGTTTGGTCATGTAGTATAGAAGGAATTCAAGAATCATCGCGCTCCCCAGGCTTCTTCCCTCGATCTTGAAATTTGAAAATCCCATAGGCATGTATACATCTTTGATCTGCTGAATGCCGATAAATGCCGGATTTTTCATGGCATCTGAGAACCTGTACCCACGGTAGCTTTCCGGAGAGCAGCATCTCCAGCCGGAACTCTTCAGCCCCAGCACGCTGCGGCTGACTTCTTCATAGCATTTCTTTCTGTTGCGGCAGGAAAACCAGCAGCATTCATTGCACAAAAATTCGACTTTGCTCCTGTTTTGGGGTGCAACTGTCCCCAACAGTTCCGTCTTTGGGTTCAGCCTGAAATCCGGAACTACATAGCTGAACTCCTCCCTATTTAACTCTCTGTTAAATTCGTCAAAATCCTCAAGAACTTTTGTAGTGGACGAAACGAAATAGTACTGCGGATAAGTTTTTCTAAGATAATCCAGAAGCAGATCTGAATGCACTATGATTCCGTTGTTCTCCGACTGAAACAATGAGCACAGCTGATTGCATTTTCTGTCACCTAAATGTTCTTTTTCAAGCATGGAATTGCTCAGTGTCAGCCTTACAGAAAACCCGAATTCCTTTGACAGGGCCAGAACATCCTTTTCAATTCCGTTTTCTCCATAACCGGCACGTCCTCCGCCCCATAGACATTCCGCCGGAGCTCCATAAATGGATCCAATCTGGCACCATTCGTAAAAAAATTCCCTGTGAGCATAAAACACCGGCAAAAATATTTTATAGAACTCATAGAATTCAAAGAGACCCGGTAAATGATAGGTTGCCTTCATGTCTTCAGCCATAATTTCCACACATCATGAAGTATAGAATGTTTTTTGATTATGGGCTATCTTAGTCAGAGCATCTGAAAAATTTTTCCCCATCCATCTGAACTTCATCATTCCATGGCCGTGAAAGAACCGCAACGATGCAATCCTCCATCCTCTCTAGATGTTTCAGTGCGTTTGGAGAATCCTCAACCGCAAAGTCAAAATCCAAAAAATCAGGCCTCTGCAATTGCTTCAATTTCGCAAAGAACATTCTTTGGAAGT